>CAYUTH010000174.1:0-5041 GCA_964447485.1 uncultured Candidatus Cloacimonadota bacterium
CCATGAATATCTTCGTAAGCAACGGTTAAATCAATAATGTTGAAAATATGAGAAACAAGTTCGCCGCGCCATCCCTGAGATTTATTAATACCCTTAAGCGTGCTTCGCTTCGTTACAATAGAATCTCCAACGACCTGCGCGCGCTCATTATTATAGAGATAGCTAAAGAAATTCGGCTCGAAATCATCACCAAAGAAACGGTAATCAAGCGTCGCATCAAATATAAGGAATCGTGCGCCAAATCCCGGGAACACGGCACCTGTGCCGAAATCAAGAATTTGTGCCAGTTCGCCATAATGATACAGCTTGAACAGTTTTGTGTTTACAAGCGGGAGCGTGTAATCAAGTCCAATGATCGTAACACTTTCTTTTTTCCCTAATTTATAAACATTCTTAAGATACTCATAGAGGTTATCCCAACCTTGGTTTGTGTCGATTACGTTATTATTATCCGCATCAAGATCAATAAAATTACTTCCATTATTCAATGAATCCACATTTGCAGGATCCGGCCAACCGTCTCCGTCTGTATCTGCCCAATAGTGCGGATCGTCAGGATAATCATCAAAGGTATTAGGATAGCCGTCTTCATCGTTATCCTTCAAGCCACCGAGTTCATTAAGGTCGGTTACTGCCGTCATTCCTACTTCGAGATTATTTAGGAACGGAATTCCTGTTGCTGCAAAAGGAACGCCTTTCACGCGAGCGGCAAATATATTATGCTCATCAACATTTGGACAAAATAGATCCACACCTAAGCCAAAGGTCTTTGTATTTACTGCGATTTCTGCGCCAAGTTGTTTTGTTCCGGGATAGTCCAGCATGTTCGTATAATCCCGCATGATGAGTCCGTGCCCGAATTTCACGCTTGGAAATGCCCCGAGCCTGAAATAGAGGGGATCATGCCTGTTTGCAAATTCAAGATACATAATTTTGTTCAAATATGCATTAAAATTGTCCCAATCCTTCTTTCTAATTCCGCCGTCACCGTCAATGAGAATATCAAAATCAAACCCGATCTTAAACTTCCAAATCGGTACTACCGGCATTAAACGAATCCTCGTATATGTCACACCATCAATAGTCACCGTACCAATGCCAAGGGATCCCGGCATGATGGATTTTCTCGGAGCTTTTGGTTTATCCGGCTTGGTTTCTTCTTTGGGTTCGTCCACAGATTGAAGTTCTACTTCTGGTTTTTCTTGCTGTTGGTACTGCTGTTCTGGTGGTTCAATTCGTGTGTCTTCCGGTAACGTAGTTTCCATCAGTGATTCAGGCGCTTGAACGTTTTCCATCATCTGGAAGGATGGTGGATCTATGCCGTTTGAGAAGCCCTGGTTGCCTGCCGGAACTTCAATACTGCCAAATTCGTTACTGAACGCGACTGTGCCTTCGAAGACCTGCAGTGTGGTAAAACCGGTCTGCGCATCTACGTTTGTCATAAAACCTGTTCCCTTGATCGCTGCGACAGAAGTAGGTGTTTGGATATAATAATCACCTTTGCCCTTTGTCACTTCAGACCAGACTTTACCGACATCCAATGTGAGTGTTTTCATAAAGCTCTGCTCGCGCTGGCTCAAATTTATGGTAAGAGTGCTGTTTGAAAATACTTTTGAGATCGCACCATTGTCAGAAAATTTAACGATCGCAAAAGAGTTTTCTTTGGTAAGTATCATATCGCCATCATAAAGCAATGACCCTTTTGCTGCGGGTGAAAGCTGATGGTCATGATTTAATATGACTTCTCCCTGCAGATTCATAACTTCTGCATGGGGCTTAGTCTCTTGTGCATGAAGGAGGACAACAAATAGGAGTGAAAAAATAATGAGGGGCAATAAAATTTTTCTCTTAGTTATCATAGTTGCTCCTTTCAAAGAAAGCATTTATTTCATTTTTTTTGCTGAAAAATATTATTGATGAAAGAAATCATTGACGAATCTCTCGATGTCAAGTAATTTGAACTATGTTCTCTTCAGCTTCGGACAATACAAAATAATGGATTTATGGAGCAAAAAATGGCAAAGATCATATATGTTGCGATTGGTAATGAAATATTGATAGGTAAAACAATAAACACAAATGAGAGTTTTATAGGAACACAGCTCACTTCCGTCGGAATGCCACTCGAAACATCTGTAACAATCAAAGATGACAAGAAAATAATCGTGGATACAATCGGGCAATGTTGGGATAACTTTGATGTGGTTATCGTGAGCGGCGGTCTTGGACCCACACATGATGATGTCACAAAATGTGCTATTTGTGAATTCTTCAAAAAAGAACTTGTCTTCGATACCTCAACATGGGTTGACATCCAGCATATGTATGTAGTGAAAAATATTCCAATCCCGGATATAGTAAAATCGCAAGCTGAAATTCCACAAGGATTCACTCCGCTTCCAAATAAAAACGGTACTGCTCCCGGATTATATTATTCAGAAAACAACCAATACTTTATTGCTCTCCCGGGAGTTCCTGCCGAAATGCGGAGCATATTTATCGATCATGTGATTCCAATACTGCAGAAAAATATCACAAGTCACCCGATATATCAAAAAACAATCCGCACTATCGGAATTCCGGAATCAATACTTTTTACACAAACCCAAAATGTGCACGAAACCGCAGAAACGAGCATTGCATTTTTACCAAAATCCGGACTGGTGGATATTCGCGTGTATGGAACCTCTGAAAGAGAAGTTGACAGGATCGTAAAAAATTTCTTTGAAATAATCCCCTCACAAAATATCTATGGTTTTGATGATGAAACAATTGAAGAAAGATTTCATAAAAAAATGATGTCTTCAGGGAAGACTGTTTCTGCTGCTGAGTCCTGCACGGGGGGACTAATTCAAAGCCTCATTACCGACAATGCCGGTAGTTCAGAATACTTTTTGGGCGGAGTAGTTTCCTATAGTAACGAAGCAAAAATGAAACTTATAGGAGTAAAGGAATCCACTCTTGAAAAGCATGGCGCTGTGAGCGAAGAAACAGTGAAAGAAATGGTACTTGGGGTGCAAAAACTCATAGGGTCAGACTATGCAATAGCAGTCTCGGGTATTGCAGGTCCGGAGGGCAGCACAGCCGAAAAACCGGTCGGTCTCGTTTATATCGGAACGTTTGGAAAATCGGGACTTATCATCACCAAAAACAATTTTTCGGGAACTCGAATTGAAGTAAAAATGAAAACAGCGCTTACCGCTCTATTTCAACTTGATGTATAAGGTCAAAAACCTGCAACTAGCCTGTTGACTTAAAGTATTTTACAAAAACTTGACAGCAAAAAAATTAATTTATCTAAATTGATTACTGGAATTGTATTTATATTTCGTAGTTGTTTCTATTTATATTTATAAAAATTAAAAGGACGCAATGCAAAAAAGAAAGATTATGTTTTTTCACATAGGTTATGCAAATGGAGTTGATTATAAGGGAATTGTTTTTGACAATAAAAGAGGAAAAAATATAAACAAACAAGAAAAAGAAACGTCTCAATTAGGTTTAAATTTTAAGAATTTGTTAATGTCTCAAGTAGGGAATTTATTAAATTTATATTAACGTCTTTAAAAAACAAAAATAATTCATATATTTCTTATGAAAGGAGAAATTTATTATGAAATCAAAAATTACAATCTTACTTGTCACACTCTTCGTGCTTGCATTCTCGGCTCAAGCCGTGGCGCAGACTAAGGATGTCGCCCTTATTTATGGTGCTGAAACTCAAACAACAATTGTTACTGATCCTGTTTGGGCTGAGACTATCTTAGTCCAGTTTAATTCCGAATTGGTTGATCCGACATTTAGTTGGTCACCAGCAGAATGGGCTCTCGTTCTAGGTGATTTCAAAATTCTGGATGGCGCAACTCTTGTTCCGGTAACAGCTGCAGAAGTATCGGCAGTTGGTACTAACTACATAAGCCTGACATTCAATTCTAGCGTTTACCATTTTGGTCCTGATAAAAATGACCTGAAATTGAACTACGTGAATTATTCAGGAATTGCTATCACTACCGATTATGGAAATCTCCAAAACACATCTACAGCAGTCAATATTGATGATGGTATTAATCCGATTCTTTATACGTATTCTATACAATCAAATAATTCTGAAAATACATATCTTGGTGAAGCTGGTAATGTGGTAACTTTTAACTTTGAAGCGGATGAAGCACTTGCAATTACACCGGATGCCCCAATTGTGACATTCACTGTTCCCGAATTGAGACAAACCTTTGTTGTTGATGCTGAAACAGCTGATCCATTAAAAAAGGAATGGACTGCTTCTTTTACAATACCAGATCCAGGCAGTAATCTTGATGGGAGAGTATCTGTAAGTGCAACCTTCTGGGATGTGCATGCAAATTCCGGCTCTCTAAGTCCGGCTGTTGATGTTGGCACTGACGATACTTACGTTATCGTAAAAAATTACGACCCCGCAACTGTTTATGTCAACGAAACATGGGCATCGCAAGCAGATGTCGATCCACCAACTCTCATCTGGTTCTGGGATGCATTTGCAGTAATCCAGGATGGTATCGATGGTGTAGCAGCAGCTGGAATTGTAAACGTGTATGATGGTACATACTATGAGAACGTTACAATTGCAAAAGCTCTTACTCTTCAATCTTATGATGGTGGAGGAAAACCTGCAGTAAGTCCTGTCATCGATGGTGGAGGTACAGGAATAGTAGTAACCATCACCGCAAATAATGTGACATTCCAGGGCTTTACTGTTCAGAATTCGGGAACAACTGCGGCGGATGGAGGTATTTATCTGAGTTCAGTTACCGGATGTACAATCCAGACAAATATAGTAACGAATAATGCCAATGGTATTGTTGCCGCTTATGGGGCGGGTAATTCAATTAAAAGTAACACTGTCAATGATATTGATTGGTATGGTATAGCCTTAGCCGGTTCAGTGGGAAATACCATAGAACTGAATACCATATCAGGTATTGGTTTAGATGCTATTGCACTGGATAATGCTTATGAAGTGGGTGGATCTGTGGACACTGGATCGACAGGCAACTTTATCAAA
>CAYUTH010000175.1:0-5035 GCA_964447485.1 uncultured Candidatus Cloacimonadota bacterium
TTACTCCACTTCTGCTCAAAATCAAGCAATAAATTCGATCAAATTCTATTATGAAAAAGTGCTTGGAAAACCAGTAGAAAAATATTACGTTCCCAGACCAAGAAAAGAAAAAAGGCTACCGGAAGTTTTAAGTGAAGAAGAAGTAACAAAAATCTTGAAGCAGATCAAAAATCTCAAACATAAATGCATTATCTATCTGATATATTCCGCTGGATTAAGGCTAACTGAAGTTGTTTATTTGAAGATATCTGATATCCAATCCGACAGAAAACAAATATTTATACGGTCTGCAAAAGGAAACAAGGATAGATATGTGATTTTGTCTGAAACGATTTTAGAATTACTGAGACAATATTACAAAAGGTACAAACCTAAGAAATGGTTATTCGAAAGTAATACAGGTGTTCAATATAGTAAAAGAAAAATCCAACGTATTTTAAAAGAGGCAGTTGTTAAAGCTGGAGTAAGAAAGAAAGCTACAATTCATACTTTACGGCATAGTTTTGCTACCCACTTACTGGAACATGGAACAGATTTAAGATATATTCAGGAATTATTGGGCCATAAGAGTAGCAAAACAACTGAAATCTATACGCATGTTACACACGTGGCAAAAAACAAAATTGTAAGTCCATTAGACAATTTGGATTTGCGGGATTCTGATACTAATGATTAAAAATTTGAAAAATATAAATGAGATATATGCGACATTTTGTCGTATACAATCACCAAATCGGGAGTATACGTGACAAAATGTCGTGTATACAAACATTACCCGCTTCTCCCAAGTGCGTAATGTAATAAAAACTAAGGAGATAACGCATGAAGTTTTCCGTTAAATGCCCAAATTGTGGCAAGAATTTAAAATTAGATTCAAGCAAGCACAAAAGCGGCAATATTATAAAATGCCCAAATTGTGGTGTTAATATTGAATTAACTGGTGATGGGTTAAAAAAATTAAGTGACATTGATAAAATCTTGGATTCTATCCCTAAAGAGATTAAAATCAAGTTTTAATTTTTTTGCTCTTTCTGTTAAGTCATCAACGATTTCTTCCCCTTCTTTTGTTAATTCAATCTTGAGTCTTTTTATTGCATCAAGATCTTCAATCACATCTTGCACTTGTTCTTCTTCTTTTTTATTCATCTTTTATCCTTCGATGACTTTTAAATCATCAAACAGTTTGTATTCCAACCTAAAAAGCTGGAAGCGGGTAACATAGTGCCCACGATAAAACGTGGAGCACTCGCACATTATCTGCAAAAAAAATAGGAAGATTTTATGAAACACTTTTTTTTATGTAGTTATTGAAGTAATTAATAAATAAGTTGAAAAGGAGATTTAGTCATGGGAGAAGCTCTTACTTTTGTGTTAGTGGTGTTTATAGGATTCGTAATTTTTTGTATTTATTTCATTTTTAAGCAATTCCAATTTATCTTAGTTTCAGTTAATCTCTATAAAAAAATGGTCAAACAGCAAATTGCAATAACTGAAATCTTACTTGATATAAGAGATCATACTAAGAATTTTGATAAAAAGGATAAAAAAGCAATTGAAATGTCAGATGAACTTGAAAATGAACTTGATAATGAACTTGATAATGAATTTGATACGAGTAAAAAAAAATATGGTTTTTGCCCGATATGCAATGTCCCGCTTGTTCAAATTGATGGAGATCTTGTTTGCCCTTTACATGGTAAAGAATTTCAAATCAAAAAGTAAGTGAATCTAGTTAATGAAACTCAAGTTTGAGAATGATGCAGATAACAAATGCACCTGCGGTAGGGGTTGTCAGTCCGTTTTGGTTTGAATCTTACGATTCAAACGCTGGTTTGTGCGCTTTTGTTGGGATCGTTCCGATCCCGCAGCGTGCGTGAACATTGTGCGTAATACTAAAATAAAAAATGAGGAGATAAAATGAAGCTATTAAAGATTTTAGATTTAACAAATCAAATTGAAAAAAATTCATTTATCAAAATACTTATTAACATTATGAGCAAAAACGATAATGAGGACACTCAAATTGAGCATATTAAAAATGCCGACAATGAAAATCTCGTAAAAATTTTTAATTTGGATTACGTTCAAGAAGAATTCAAAAAACAAATAAAAGATGCAGTTGCCTTTAATTTTAATCTCGATATTTTATTCGATATAATTATCCGTGATGGTAATTGTATTATGTCTCGCAATTGGTTTTATGAACTTTATTCTAAAGAGATTTTAAATATCAAAAATGAAGAAGAAAAACTTAAAGTCGAATTAGATGAAGAAAAAAGTGGAATCATCGATGAATGCAGAAAAAGGGATTACTTAATATATCGCAACTGTGTAAGAACAGCTTATACAAATGATCAGCTACAAAATCGAGAATGCGTAATAACCCACGATGAGTTATCAATTTTAAACACGTTATCAGATAACTTAGATTTATCGCAAGATGAAACAAGAAGCATTTATTATTCAGTTTTGCCATTAGTAAAAATGGATATAGATAATATTATAAGAAGCCTAAAAGATTTAGGTTTATTATTTTACTCAAAGAAGAATCTTGAAATTTATGTTCCAGAAGAAATAGTTCGAATTTTACGCAAAATGAAAGGTTATGAAGTTGCAAGCAAACATTTTAGACGTGTATTAAAAGAACTAAAGGATAGCCAAATTTCATTAATTTGTAGAAGACATAATATTGATAAAAATCTATCAAGAAATGAAAAAATCAAAGCAATAATGGAAAAAGGATTAAGTATTAGAAATACTCTTACGCAGGGTATTTTTAAGGATCAAGTTACTCTGACAGAAAAAAAAGAATTTATTAATACACTTATTGAAAAGAATCTTAAACTTTCGTTACCATCAAAAGGTGTAACACTCAAAGATAAAATCAATAATCTAATTTTATATTTTAATACAATTGAGAAAGAGGATAAAATTGATATTTCAAATGAAGGTTATGAGAAACTTCTTAAGGATATTCATCTATTGATTCCCGAAACAAATGAAATCGTAAAAGATGAATTTGAAATTCAAGGCGATTTCATATTGAAATTTGATTTATTATTAGATTACAATATCAAACCAAGAGATGTTCTTGATTTATTAGAAAAAAGTTCTTTAGTTTCATTCTGTAAAACTCAGCAAATAAAATCTATTGGTAACGTTGTAAACAATATACTTGAATCCTACCGAGATACCGAAAGTCTTTATATTGAAAATTACCATTTAATCAGTAATAGGGATTATAATGCTTTGAAAGAAAATGGAATTAATGTAAAAGAAAGTGAACTCGGAATAATTTTTGAAAGAACGACCAAATCTATTTTTACGAAACTTGGATTTATAGTAGATGAGCATTTAAAGAAGATGATAAACGATAGCAAAAATAAGTTAGATATTGTTTTGAAAGTTAATGAGAAAGAAATTATAATAGTTGAATGTAAAACACACAAAGATAAAGAATTTAACAAGTTCAGTTCAGTTTTTCGACAAGTGAAGGCGTATCACAAAAAATCTCAAGATATGGGTTTTAAAGTTATAAAATCCTTAATCGTTGCTTCTGAGTTTAGTGATGACTTCGTAAATGAATGTGAATTAGATTTTGATTTAAATCTTTCTTTAATTACAGCATCAACAATGATGAATATTCTTGAAGCTTTTAAAAATTCAAGGCATCTGTCATTTCCATACAAATTGTTAATGAAAGATGTTTTAATAAACGAGTCTCGAATAATAAAAGCAATAATGAAGTGACAAAGAATTCGAATGAAAACTACGCACAACAGGCGCACCCACATTCAGATTGAGAGAAAAGCGAGAAGAACGTGGCGTGCGCAAAACATTAACTCTGATATGAATTATTTTTCTTCAATGATTTCTAAACCGAAACTTGGACAAATTATATCAATTGCAAATAATGAAGCTACTGATATTAAAAAAGCTGAGAAGTTTTTAGAATTAATAAGGACGTGAATCATGGGAAAAAATGGAACAAAAACAAGCGCATTTGGTGTTTCAGGTAGAAGTAATCACGATTCTTCAGTTTTTTATAATTCTAAATTATATTCTGATAATACGACTACTAAAGTTAATAAAGAAATAAATATTTTTCCAGAAGAATTACTTAATCAAATAATTACCAAATCAGCAGAAAATATGAATGAAATACCTGATAATTCAATTCACTTAATGATAACTTCTCCACCTTACAATGTATCAAAAGAATACGATGAAGACTTAAGCTTTGCTGAATATTTAGACTTATTGAAAAAAGTTTTTACTGAAACGTATCGGGTTTTAGTAAATGGCGGTAGAGTTTGCATAAATGTTGCCAATCTTGGGAGAAAACCTTACATTCCATTATCTGATTACATTTCAAAAATGATGATTGATATTGGCTATAATATGAGAGGAGAAATCATTTGGGATAAAGCTGGCAGTGCAAGTCCTTCCTGTGCTTGGGGTAGTTGGCAATCAGCATCTAATCCTGTCTTACGAGACGTTCATGAGTATATATTAATTTTCTCAAAAGGCGAATATAAAAGAACAAGAAATAAGCAAGAATTGTCAAAAAAGACCAATTCAATTTCAAAAGAACAATTTATGGAATGGACAAAATCAATTTGGACAATGAATGCTGTTTCAGCAAAAAAAATTGGTCATCCTGCTCCTTTCCCTGAAGAATTACCAAATAGATTAATTCAGTTATATTCTTTCAAATCAGATATTATTTTAGATCCTTTTATGGGTAGTGGTACAACTGCAATTGCTGCTGTTAAATCTGACAGATTTTATGTAGGTTATGATACAAAACCTAATCCAGAAACTAATGGTTATTTAGGTTCCGGAAAATATTTCAAGCGAGCCGAGATAAAATATGGTTCAAAAAACTTCAAAAAGGAAATATTATGTGAATGTTCATCTTTAGAAGAATTGAGTGAAAAAGAAGTTTATTGGATTGAAAAGTTAAATGCCCGAGATGTTAAAATAGGATATAATATTGATAGAGGAGGAAGAGGATTTCATGGTAAATTATCAG
>CAYUTH010000176.1:0-4949 GCA_964447485.1 uncultured Candidatus Cloacimonadota bacterium
TCCAGTTCTCCTGGTTTGCATAGAGTTGTATTGGTGTGCTTTCATCGAGCCATGTGCCGGAGATGCCTTGCACCGGTACACCGTCATGAGGGATCGGGAGATTAAGAACAAATTTATATCCCTGCCTACTATCGAATTCACCATTCGTTAAGTTAGTTTGCCAGTAATCATTAAGATACCATACAACATCAATATTTTGATACTGTACGTAATTAAGAATGTCATCTGTTGAAGGATCATCATCAATAAGCTCCTGTTTCTCAAGCACATCGATTGCATCCATCCATCCCTCTGTTGTGCTGTTCAGCACGGGGAAGGAGATCCAGTCAATTGCATCATACGTGTAATTATCATAATCATCCTGGAAGTAGGCATGTGCGTCAGCAGGGATAGCTCCCATGTCAGGAGGTGTATCGTCATCATCCCATTCCATTTCCGGATCGCCGGTGTCTATGCAGGGGGAGAAGTGAGTGGCGTTCCATTTCAAATGAAAATCTCCATTTGTAGCATCTTCAAACTGTGGATCATCATCAATGTTCCCAGTCCCAATCCATCCTCCTCTTATATCACAATATGAGATAAGAGGAGAGACCTCTGAAAAATCAAATCGAATATTTTCTAATCCGCTTACTCCTGGATCATCCCAGAATATACAATTTGTCGATTGGAAATGTCCTGGGTTAAAAACATCGGAAAACCAAAGTCCATTGGTGTGAGCAGTTCCATAATATGAGTTATTAGAAAAGGTTGTGTTTTCTATAATGACCTCTCCAACTGTATTAATTGATATAGCACCACCTTTTGCAGGAGGGTAAATACTCCCAACAGGTATATTTACTATTCCATTTTCAGAATTGTTATAAAATTGACATTCCTTAATGTAAAGATTTACCGCCTTATTTGTCGTTGAATATGTTGCAATACCCCCTTTACTATTATTGAATATCTTACAATCTTCAATAGATACATTAATATCGTATTGGGGAAATATAAATATACTATTATCTACGGAATATTCCGAAATATCGCATGAAATGATTTTTAAATTTGAATGAAGATATATAAATGCAACTGATGAATTTATAAGTATTGGATTAGAATAATCTTCCTGAGTAGAACAGTGTAATTTTGTAGCGCAGATATTATCTAAAACAACATTTTGTAAATTATTAGCTGCACCAATCAATCTGAACGAATAGTATTCATTATCACCTAATTGTATATTACATATAATCAAGTTATTACAATCCCTAAATTTGATATAACTCACAAAGTTTTCACAATTTCCATATGCCGAATAATTTCCTGTTCTAATGTTAGACACATTTGAGGTAACATTGTTATGGTTTAGGGTTATATTAAATAAAATGTCATTATTGGTGTGGGGAGCTGTTCCGGGCATACAATTGTCATTAAAGTCTATATTCATAATAATCCCATAGGTATTTACATCATTGTTTGAATCGGGATACACACCAATACTTGCTATGGATTGCCAGCCTATATGATCACCATCCTGAAATTGATTAGCATTAAACCAACAATTTTCCATTATTATATAAGTATTGAATATCCAAAAAGTAGAAGGGGTAGGTTGAAATCTGGATAATGTTCCAACAGGTGCAGGTTCACCAGTATCATCTTCCAATATATCAAAATCTTCATACGTCATGATATTATTTCTGAATATGCAATTATTTATATTTAAATTATCATTACCAGATTCGGGGAGATTACCTTCGTAATATAATGCAGAAGAATGTAGAGCAGTATTATTAGCAAAAATACAATGATTAATTGTTAATCCAGAAGGTGAAGTATCATCTCTGCTATAATATATCGCTCCGCCTTTATATAGCGAATTTGCGTTAACAAATGAAAAACCATATAGTACATCTTCGGAAGTTTGATGGGAATTGATAAACTCGAATATTCTTCCATTTCCATCAGCATCAATTATACATTTTTCTTCATCATATAAACCATTTGATACTACATCATCAAAACTAGTTGCAGTTATATCAGATGTAGAGATTAGTCTAATATGGTATTCAGATGCGTCCCATGTTAAATTACTCTCATCATACGTTGTATTAAATATATCATTATAAAACACCAGGATATCCCAATTATCGTTAGCATTGCTAAAATCATTTAATGCATTACTAATTGTTGTATAGTCACCATACCCTCTTGGATCTACAATTTTTGTTGTATTTGCACAAATCGTTGAAGTAATTATTACTATCATTATGGAAGCTGCAATTATTTTTTTCATTTTTCTCCTTATTTTCTGTTAACAAAATATCTCTTTAAAAGAGTAACCCATAATACATATCCCGCAATATCATATTCAATCCAATCTTAGCCGATTCTATACTCATATTCCATGCACCTCACTATTCCCGGGAAACGGAATAGCAAGGTGTGAATTAAGAAATTTATTTTTCCCGAGAAATAGTAATGGTGTATATTTACTCGTTTTTGCGTTAGAATAAAATATTGCCTTGAGGTAACATACCTGATATTCGTTAGTTACAGAATGCCCAATGGGGGGGGGCATGGCCTCCCAATAAATTCTTCCAACTACACATCGTTGCCATCATTTTTTTTTCCTTTGAACTGGATTAATGGGAAGTGTGTAATGGGTGTCAAATTTTATCTTATAATTTGTGAGATTTTCACGCGTTGTTTACAAAAAATAAGAGCTGAAAGTGATTGTTTTCTGGGGTGGAAAGAGACTGTAACGTAATGACATATAGATAATTGAAGCGTTACGGGCTCTTTACACAGAAAACATAAAAAGTGTAAACAACGCTAGGATTTCTTACGTATAATTAAATATACAACACGGTCAATTGGGAGCAATTGTCCCTACTTCTTTCTTCCCTGTCAAGCCGTCTTGTCTGGGCGTATCCGCCAGCTGGCGGAGAAGACTGAAATGAAGGCGGATCGCTTTTGCGCATATGCGCTTTCGCTCTTATACGCTTTTCGAAAAATGACACGCAGACATAACTGAAAAAATATTCAAAACTAAAACAAATATTTATTTGTCAAACCATGCCTTCTTCTTAGCTTATGAGTATGCGAATAATTAGTTATGATAATAATTTGACATAAAATCACAGCATTCAAATATCTGTGGTTCAAAACATAAAAGAATAAGGAGTTTCTACATGATTCGATTAACTCGTTCTCTGATTATTGTCTCGATTATATCAATTTTGGTATTAGCGGGGTGCGAACTTGGAGAAAAGCAAAAAGATAAATCTCAAGTCCTCGCACAATGGGATGGGGGCACGATCACGGAAAAGGTCTTTAACGCACGCCTTGATCAAATACCTCAATTCTATCGTCCCCGCGGCGGTTTCACCGTCGAGCAAAAGCAAAAATATCTCGATGACTATTCAATCGAAGAGATCTTCTATATTGAAGCATTGAGCAAAGGAATGGAAAACACTCAAAGCGCGCTGGAATTCTATCGTCAGAATGCTGAAAGGGTTATCCTTGATAAGTATTACCAGGAGCAGATCAAAGACAAGATCAAACCCACTGATGCAGAGCTTATGGCATACTATGAAGCGCATAAGGATGATTTTTATAAAAAATCACCGACAGCCACACTTCTGTATATAGAAACCAAGACAAAAGAAAATGCAGACGCGGCATACCAGGAATTAGTTTCCGGCAAAGATTTTGTTGAGGTCATGAACGTATATACCACAAATGAAAATCTTAAGAAAAAGGGCGGCTTGATCACCAATATCAGAAAAGGTGGTTATATCCCGAATATCGGCAGATCAGAAGAACTGGATTCCCTCATTTTTGTTGCTGAAGTCAATGACATCATCCCGCCGATTCAGTTTAATGATGCGTATCACATAGTACAAGTTACTGATCTTGATATGAGCACGATCCGACCATATGATGAGGTGGAAAAAGATGTGGGCAGTAGATATGCAAGCGAAAAAGAGCAGGAACTCCGCGCACAGATCCTCGATAAATTATTCCTGAAGTACGCTATCTCAATAGACACGCTTGCGGTCAAAGAAATAAATTTTGAAGAAGCAGACTCTTCCGATACTGCAGGAAGCATAGTGCTCATTGCATCTTCCGTTCCCGAACTTGTGTATACGGCAAAGGATTTTGCCCATGAAGTCAGCATGTTCCCGATGGAAAGAAAACAGCTTCTGCAGGAAGCCAACGGAAAGATTGATTTCGTCAACGAGAAAGCCAATAATAATGTGCTGTATCATGATGCAATAAAGAAGGGATATGAAAATCATCCCGAGATCGCAGATGAGCTTCGCAGAGCAAAGATGATCGGCACTCTTCGCGAGTATTATAAGCAATTTGTTGTTGATGCCGCAGTGGTTCCGGAAGAAGAAATCGTGAAAGCTTATGAAGCTGATAAAGAAAAACGCTATGTGAACAAGCCCCATGTCAAAGTGCAGGAATTTGTATGCGAAAATCAGGTTACTGCTGATTTCGTGCTCTTCAAAGCCAAAGAAGCACAAACCGATGAAGAACTCAACGGGCTGATTAAAGAATACTGTGTGAGAACTAATAATGACGGCATGATCGGACCCATTTATGAGGGCGGCATGATCCCCGGAGTGGGAAAAGACGATACATATCTTGAAAAGGTATTTTCAGTTCCCGAAGGTTCCTTCAGCGACGTGTTTGAAGACGCAAAAGGAAACTGGGTTTTCTTTAAGGTCGTAGAATTTACTCCAAAATCATATCGCAGCATAGATGATGTCCGCGCCGAGCTTGAGACCAATCTTATGAGAAAAGCGCAGCAAGACCTCTTCGAGAAGCTGAAAACTGAGATGCGTCAAAAATATAATCTCGTGGTCTATCCGGAACGTCTTGAAGAAAAACTTCCTGTTGATTCGCTCTTCACTCTTGCTGAAGAATCCATGACACAGAAAAACTATGCCCGTGCA
>CAYUTH010000177.1:0-4894 GCA_964447485.1 uncultured Candidatus Cloacimonadota bacterium
TACCGGTTTTATTGTATTCATTTTCTAATCTTACGCCTTCATGAACAAATAAAGTGGCATCTCCGCCATCATCGACAATAAGATCAGGTCCTTCTTGGTCACCGAACAAAAGAGCTTGTTTTGTGCACCACCAGTATTCCTCAAGGGTTTCACCTTTCCAAGCAAATACCGGAATCCCATCTTCTGCGATCGCAGCCGCCGCATGATCCTGTGTGGAAAATATATTGCATGAAGCCCACCTCACTCTCGCTCCCAGTGCAACAAGCGTCTCTATCAAAACCGCTGTCTGGATAGTCATATGAAGACTGCCGGTAATTCGAGCTCCTTGTAAAGGCTTTTCCTTGGCATATTTCTCTCTTAAAGTCATCAAACCGGGCATCTCAATCTCTGCTAACTCAATCTCTTTCCTGCCAAACCCAGATAAATTCTTGTCTTTGATTTTGTATTCTATATTTTTCATGTCTGCAAAATAAGGTATCAGGTAATTATTTGTAAATAATTTTATAGAAAAGAAACATTAAGTTCAACATATAAAAACAGATGTAGGTTTTATTGGATTTATATTCCCTTAAATGTAGTTTTTCACAGAGATACTTTGTTGTGCTAAAGAGATAATAATACGGCGCATCTCTAAAACTCTCTATGCTTTTTTATGTAAATTTTTTACTTTTTAGAATTAATTATCGTTCTCAATAAATTTCTTATCTTTTCTTTCTGCTGCAGGTATACGAATACGATGACCTCTTCGATTTAGTTCAGATTCTTCATTTTTGGGACCAATATTATCACCAGGATCCTCAGGATTTTCTGGGTTTTCAAAGGTAATTATCAAATACTCATCAAAGAAAGACATGATGCTATCCCAATATAATTCATCTTTTTCTGAGGTTGGTTCAATATAGGAGTCAAAAGCAAAGACTGTGGAAGAAAGAAACATACTAAAAGCGAAAATTAATACTATTATTACATATGCGTTCTTTTTCATTTTTTTTCTTTATATAAATTATTTTTCTGATATTGGATTCAGATATATTTCTTTGTCAACAAAAAATAAAATAAAATCAAAAATTTAATTATTTTATAGAATTCTTTATACTCTGAATCACATAATCCTTCTGTTCAAAAGTTAATTCAGGATAAATCGGAATTGATAATACTTCTTGTGCAGCTTTTTCTGATTCTGGAAGGTCTCCCGCTTTATATCCAAGATATGCAAAACACTCTTGAAGATGGAGTGGAACAGGATAGTAGATTGCATTCCCTATATTCGCGTCATTGAGTGCAACCTGCAATTCATCTCTCTTGGGAGTACTGATTGTATATTGATTATAGATCATTTTGTTATATAATTCTACAAAGGGTGTAATGACCACATCTTTTAAATGTTCATTATAATAATCTGCATTTTTCTGACGACCCTTATGCCATTCCTCCAGATATGGAAATTTCTCAAGAAGTACTGCTGCCTGTATGGTGTCTATTCGAAAATTTCCACCGATTATTTTATGATAATACTTCGGTTTGCTTCCATGTTGTCGTAATATTCTGATCTTTTCTGCGAGTTCATCATTATTTGTTGTAACGAGTCCGCCATCTCCGCAGCAACCAAGATTCTTACTGGGAAAAAATGAGAAACAACCTACATCTCCGAGAGAACCGGCACGTTTTTCTTTATACTCAGATCCAATAGCTTGTGCAGCGTCTTCGATAACAAAAAGACCATGCTTCTTTGCAATCTCATTGATCTTATCCATTTCTGCGCACTGCCCAAATATATGAACTGGCATGATCGCTTTAGTATTTTTAGTTATTTTTTCTTCAATGAGATCAGGATCGATATTATAAGTTTTGGGATCAATATCCACAAAAATAGGTTTTGCACCTACCCGAAAAATGGAGCCGGCAGTAGCAAAGAAAGTAAACGGAGTTGTAATTACTTCATCTCCTTCTCCAATATCAAATGCCATAAGTGAAATAAGAAGCGCATCTGTTCCTGATGTCACACCAATTGCATGTTTGCAGTGACAATACTCTGCGAGTTTTTCTTCCAGTTCTTTTATCTGAGGACCATTAATAAACTTTTTGGAATCAAATACATCCTTCATTGCCTGTAGTATATTATCTTTCATCGGCTCATATTGAGCATTTAAGTCGAGCATTGGGACTTTCATTCATTTCTCCTTTTTATTCTTAACCACGAAAGTCACGAAATGAAAAAGTAAAATTGTACAATAAAAATATTTATATACTTTTTATACTTTTTGTGCTTTTCGTGTTTTTAGTGGTTATCATATTATTTATCAAGATTATTTTTTAAAAGTTGTTTTTCATCTACATCTCGCAGCACTTTTGCTGGATGTCCAAGTACTACTTTTTCTTTGGGAACATCTTTTGAGACTACAGAGCCGGCTGCGACCATACCATCCTCTTCAATTATCTTGCCGGGAAGTATAGTGGCATTGACTCCGATCCGGGCACCGGTTCTTAAAGTAACACCCTTAAAATGCTTGTAACGTTCTTTATCACGTGCCATATAATTATCATTGCTGGTTGCCACACATGGTGCCACAAAACAGTAATCACCCACTTCAGAATATGCTGTTATATATACATTCGTCTCAAATTTGCATCTGCTGCCGATGGTCACAAAATTTTCAATCGTGACATTTCTTCCGATTATATTTACATCACCGATCGTCACATTTTCTCTGATCGTAGAAGAATCTGCAATAAGATTCTTATTACCTATGGCAGACCCAACGTAAATCACAACATTTGCTCCGATAAGACAATCATCACCGATCTTTGCTGGTTCAAATTTTTTGGGCTTGAAAATACTTCTTGGTGAAAAGAGCGGTTCTTTACCAATAATAGTCGCATCATCAATTCTTACTCCACTACCAATTTTTGAACCTTCATGGATTATAACATTGTGTCCGATAAAGCAATTGTCTCCGATTATTACATCATCTTCAATAATAACATTCAATCCAATCTTCACATCTTTTCCTATTTGTGCTTTTTCTGAGATGAATTCTTTCATTAGTCTCCTTATGATATATCTTCGGGTTTTCCAAAATTATCTAATGATTTCTGGGCAGCGACAAGAATTTTCAATACATCGAGACCGCTTTGACCATCGGTGAGGGGTTTTTTCTTATCCACGATACATTCGATAAAATGACCGTCTTCTCTTTTAAGTGGTTCTGTAAGGACTACTTTGGGGATCGAGATATCGCCATCATGAATAGACATGGATTCTGCATAAGAATCATAGGATACATCCCATCCTTGGACACCTTTATCATATATTCTAATCTTTTCACGTACTTCCATATCGTCAAAAGTAACCATCTTTTCACTACCAACTATAGTGAATTTACGAATTTTATGCGGATCGAGCCAGCTTACCTGACCTGTCGCTATAGTGCCATTTTTAAAATATATCGTAAAAAACACAACATCGTGAATATTTTTCTTTTTCTGTAAGAAGCTCTGTCCTGTTGCAGACACTCTTATTGGCTTTGAATCAATAAGGTAGAGCATGATCGAAATATCGTGAGGTGCAAAACTCCATAAAGCATTTTCATTTGATCTGACCTTTCCTAAGTTAACTCGTTGAGAATACAGATACAGCATATCACCAATCTTCTTCTCATCAACAAGCTTCTTTAAGAAATCAACAGCGCCATGGTAAAGAAGCAGGTGCCCAACCATTAAAACAAGATTCTTCTCCCGAGCAATATCAACTAATTCCTGCGCCTCATCGATATCTAATGTAATTGGTTTTTCAACTAAACAATGCTTGCCGTGTTGTAATGCATCTTTGGCTATTTCGTAGTGAGTTTCTGCACTGGAAGGAACAATTATGGCATCAATGTCAGAACTTCGTGTAAAATCAGAGTATTCCTTCGATGTTTTTAACTCCGGGAATTGGTCCTTTACCCTTTTTAAATTTTTGTCGTTGAGGTCGCTGACGCCTATAAGCTTACAAGTATGTAAATTATTAAATGTTCTTACATGGTTGAAACCCCATGATCCCGCTCCTATAACTGCTACTCTTGGTTTTTCCATCATTGAATTATTTCCTTTCTGATTTCATTCACTCTTCATCGAGTAAAGCGATATCTTTTGCATTGACCTCGATTGCTACCGCTTGCTTTATCAAGTCAATATTTAGTATTAATTTATATGACCCTTTTTTATATGCGATCTTTCCTTCATAGTTTTTAAAAGGTCCCCGAACAATTTTCACTCTTCTCCCACGTGTAAGAAATTTGTGCGGTACCAATTTTGCTCCATCATTTTGCGCTTCATGTATCTGTTTAAGTTCTCGAAGAACTTGTTCCTGGTCAGGTGCTTCAATGAATGCACAGAGCAATCCTGTACGATATAATTGGATTTTTTGATCATACGAGCAGTTGCAAAAAATATAGCTTGAGAACAGCGGCTTTTTAAATGTGATCACTCGGTTATGATAATACCTCACACTCTCCTGCAACGGCAAATAATAGGAAATATTGTAATCAATGCAGCTTTTTGCTACCTTCTTTTCATGACGTGGTCTCGTGTACACGGCATACCAATTACTGTCCTCAATGAGTCTTAATTCTCCAAACAATTCACTAATTTCATTTTTATTGTGTGACATATCTATTATTTAAACCAGAATTATTTTGAGTGAGAAGCGTAAAATCATAAATTCCTGTCAATAAATCGTCAAAGAATTTCCAATAAAAAGAATGGCATGAACACATATGCGTATCATGCCATTCTTGCGTGACAATACTTGATTCTCTATCTTCGAAAGTTACTTCGATTATCTCTTTTCGGACGAGCTTCATCGACCTTCAGGGAACGACCTTTAAGATCTTTTCCATTCAAGTCACTCATC
>CAYUTH010000178.1:0-4856 GCA_964447485.1 uncultured Candidatus Cloacimonadota bacterium
TTTCTGAGCAACTTCACCGTGAGGCCAGAAATCACAAAGGAGAGCAGTATTCCAGATTTTCAAATCCTTTGCCCATGCATGTTTGCACGGAACTGTATCCACGCTGAAACCGACTGCAACACTATTGAGCTCATCAAGAACTTCTTTATTATCCTCAAGTGATTTCATCTGCTGAGCACACACCTTTGTCCATGCAAGCGGGTGAAACGAGAGAAGCACTTTCTTACCTCTCAATTCTGATAACGTAAATTCTTTATTATGATGATCTTTCAGTGTGAAATCGGGTGCTGTATCACCGATTTTCAATGTAGACATGTTACTCCTTACTTTCTGGGTCTTTGTATCGATTATGATAGATAAATAATTCGTTATCTTTTCTTGGTGGTCGTCTCTTTTCATCCTCAATCTGCTTTTCAGATAGCACAGGATTCAGGACGTCGGATTTCTTACCGATAATGACCAATACGATAACGATATTGCCTTCAGGTATATTTAAAATCTCTCTTACTTTTTTATGGCTGTATCCTGCAATAGGATGTGCTACCAGTTCGAGTTCGGTGGCACGCAGGATCAGATATGCAGTTGCCATGCCGGTATCGAAAAGGAAATACTCCCTTATTTTGATATTGCAATCAGATTCCTTTCTGGCAAACGCCGCAACGATTATCGATGCCTTCTGTGCCCATTCATTGCCTTGTGACAGAGCAGAATGGAGTTCCTTCAGCACTTCGTTGTCATACACAAATACAAATTGCCACGGCTGATTATTGAAACAGGACGGCGCAAGTTTTAGCGTATTCGCTAGGTCATCGATAAGTATCGGTGTAATATCGCATTTCTCAAGGGAGCGATACGCTCTTCGTTTTTGAATGATTTCTTTAAAATCCATAAATAATTTCTCTATCCATCATATTTACACTTACTTATTTCATCTAAGAATAATTTTCTTTAAAAAAGTTTGAGAATCATTGATGGATAACTTATAGAAATACACACCTTTATCTACCCGCTCACCATCAGATGCTTTACCATCCCACGTATAGGTAAAATTGCCCGAAGAACTGCTTGTTAGTTCAATATCTTTTATATTATTTCCTTTCATATCAAATATTCCTATTTTTACTTTCTGAGGCTTTTCTAAATTAAAAGATATTTCAGCAACCTCTTTTTCATGTAAATCCGGAAATTGTAATTCTTTTGGAAAACTAGGACCTTGAAGATTAACGACTCTCAGTTCAGGATTTGTTTCCTCTTCGATTTTTTGATTCATATTGAAATTATAATCATACTTATATTGAGACGAGTCTTTATTAAGCATCTTATAATAAGATTTAATAATATCAAAAACTTTCGCATAATTCTTTTGAACCTTAAAGAAATAATATAATTTATTACTCATCCTTTCTGTATGCGCAAATTCATCATTATCTACATATCCGGTAAATTGAAATTTATAATAATCTCCTAACGGTAATTGCTGTGAAATACATCCCAACTCGATGAGTTTCTCATGCAAGCCCGTATATAATGAGCTGTCAGATAGCTGGTTTCTATAAGATATAATTAATAGATTTTCTGGTAAGAGATTCATTACTGAAGGATCAAATACGATTTGAGATTGCTGAGAAGGAGTAACCTTTACTACATTGTCTTGTATTTTAACATTAAATTCATTCTTGTCCCCATTAATAAAGAAAATTAACTGCATTTCCTCTTGTTTTGGTAAAGACAAAATTCCACCAACACCTTGTGAAAATGCATCGAGAACGATAATGGGATTTTTTATATACGGATTAAATGTCCAATACTTGCCATAATTATGAGCATTCAAAATCAATTCATGTCCACTATAGTTTGACTGCTTAGGAAACTTATAAGACAAATGAAATAACACATTATTGCTATCATCATAATCAGAGCTGATAGAAGCCTGATATTTGGAAGGATATGTCTGTTCTTGGTAATTCGATTTGGTGACTGTAGAGTTTTGACTGCAATATGATAAAGGAAAAATCATTACAGCAAAGAAAAGAATTATAAAATAATTTTCTCTTCTTACCTTGCGTTTACATCTACAAATCGATTTTTTCACCTTCATGCTTAATATTAATTATCTCTCAGAATATTCTCATCGTATTCATCTTCAAGGCGCACTTTGTGATGAGCTTCTTCTTCGACAAGTGCGAAAAAGATATCTTGAACTTCATCGTTTGGCGCAAGACTTGCAAGCATTTTATAGAGATTCACCGACGCTTGTTCCCTATGCATTGCAAGCGTAAGCGCCTGCTGATAATCCATGTCTTCGGAAGGTGGTATATCAACTAAGTAGTCCGCAATTTTCAGGTCCGTAATCTTGTCATCTGAGGAAAGGAGATAACCCTTGATCTTCAGATTTTCAAGCCTCTTCTTGTGTCCCAGTTCTTGTTTTGAAAGTTCGATCAGCATTTCTCCGATTGCTGGATTTTTCACTTTTTCTGCCCATTCAGTGTAAAAACGCTGTGCATCCTGCTCTTTTTCAATAGCAAAATCGAGAATGTCATCAACAGAATTAAAATTTATTTTCTCGGCCATTTCAAATCCGCAACATCTGGGGATTTCAGTATTTGTATCACTTTCTATCTTCTTTCCACAGCTTTCACATACATATATTATTTTCATCGTTTCTCCTAATCTAAAATTCTTTCTCTACCAGTTCATCGATCAGTTTTTCGTCAGGGATGAACGGTAAGGTTATATGTCCATTATTTTTATTTCTTTCATTCCATTCAATTGAGGTTTCTATTGCATGAGGATTTCGCGCCCAGGCTCTGCGCGCCACTCCTCCCATGACATCCCAGTCAAGGGCAGACTTGATTACTTCATCGACTCTTTTGCTGCCGTCGAGCACAAGCCCGAATCCCCCATTGAATGCTTTTCCAATGCCCACGCCCCCACCATTGCTTTCGACCACAAGTGTCATACCTCGCGCCACATTTCCAGCAAAGCAGTGGATAGACATATCTGCACACACATTGCTTCCATCTTTTATATTTGCAGTTTCCCGGTAGGGCGAGTCAGTACCGCCTGTATCATGATGATCTCTTCCTATCAAAATAGGACCGACATCTCGTTCGCGAACCATTTCATTGAATTTGAGGGCGATCTTCACTCTTCCCTGTGCATCAGCATATAGAATACGCGCCTGAGAGCCGACAACCAACTTGTTTTTTTCAGCACTTTCTATCCAATGATAATTATCTCTATCCTGTGCTCTTCTCGCGGGATCTATGCATTGCATTGCAGCCCGGTCTGTTTTATGGAGATCTTCGGGCTTACCGCTTAAGCACACCCACCGATAGGGACCGTACCCATAATCGAAGCAGATCGGACCCATGATATCCTCAACATAGGATGGGAAGATGAAACCCTCTTTTGTGTTCTCACCATTTTTTGCAATATCGTGTGCTCCTGCATCAAATACTGCTTTCATGAAACTGTTGCCGTAATCCCAGAAAAACGTGCCGCGTTCGGCTATTTTTTTTATGAGTTCATATTGAGTAACGAGTGATTCATCCACTTTCCTTTTAAAACCACTAACATCATTTTTCAGAAGTTCACGCCCTTCTTCAAAACTCACTCCCTGCGGGGTATAGCCGCCCTCATACACTGCATGGCATGAGGTCTGATCAGACAGGAGCTCGACTTCAATTTTGTGATCAACAAGGTATTGCAGTAGGTCAACAATATTTCCATAATATCCGATCGATACCGCTTCTCCCCTCGCTTTGCTTTCCTGCATCCATGCAACGATTTCTTCCAACTTATCAGAATATTTAGACAGCCAGCCCTGTTCATAACGCGTTTTTATTCTTGAAAGATCGACTTCTGCGATAACGCCGACGCCGCCTGCAATTTCTACTGCTTTTGCCTGGGCACCGCTCATACCTCCGAGTCCAGAAGTCACGAATACCTTTCCTTTCAAATCTTCATCTTCGGGGATATCAAGATACATCCTGCCGGCATTTAAAAGTGTAAGATATGTTCCGTGCACAATGCCCTGTGGGCCGATATACATCCAACCGCCAGCAGTCATTTGTCCATAATTCGTGACGCCCATTGCTGCTGCTGCTTTGAAATCATCAGAATTGTCGAACATGCCGACCATTAAACCATTCGTGCTAATCACACGCGGACTCTCAGGGCGGGAAGGAAATAAACCAAGCGGATGTCCGGAAGCAACAACAAGTGTTTGATGTTCGGTCATGATCTCGAGATATTTCTTGATAAGCTGATACTGCATCCAGTTCTGGCAAACCTGTCCACTCTCGCCATAAGTGACAAGCTCATATGGATATAGCGCTACATCGAAATCGAGATTATTATCGATCATGACTTGCAGTGCTTTGCCTTCCAGTGTATTGCCTTTATAATCGTGTATTGGTTTTGCTTTTATCTCAACCTGCGGACGATAACGGTAGCCATAAATACGTCCCCGAGTTTTAAGCTCTTCAAGAAATTCCGGTGCAAGCTTTTGATGTAATTCAGCCGGAATATAACGTAAGGCATTTTTCAAAGCTGTTTTAATCTCACTTTTTGAAAGATTCAGTCCCCTATCCGGTGCTCTCCTTATGCCTTTTTTGAATACGGGATCCGGGGGTAATTCCTTTGACAGAGCGATAGTCATGGCTTGAGAGACATCAACATTATCTTGCATATACTCCTCGAATTTTAATAAATAAAATCTGTAATTAATGTATTCTTAATTGCTTCGAAATACTGTCCAAGTTTTTCTGAAGAATAGTTGCTTTTTTTAATTTTCTTCAACGGAGAGGAAAGAACATAGACAGGTTTATTAAAATATTGAGCAAGAAGCACTG
>CAYUTH010000179.1:0-4735 GCA_964447485.1 uncultured Candidatus Cloacimonadota bacterium
TGTGGAACCCTTTCTGGATTGCGCATCGATCATAATAACATAATCGGCATCGGATTTCATATCCACAAAACTATATCCGTAGCCGGAGAGTTTCTCTTTCAGTTTTGGCTCAATATAGCTAACTTCCAGGGGATTTCCAAAATTTAACTCGGTTGATTCAATAAAAACCTGCGGTCCGGATACATTTAATATGACATTCGCAGAAGGAATTGTAAGACTCTTTATGATGTCCTGAATAATAGGATTTACATCATCCTGTGATACGAGCTTGTCTATTGCCAATTGAGCTTTTATGACTTGCATTTTATCAGCAGAAAGTATTTTAGAAATCCTACATGGGGCAATACCATTTATTCCTGTCTTATCAGAATCTATAAGTTCACCTTCGCCTTTTATAAAATTAAAGAACAGGGGAAGGTTTGCAATAGGAGCCTGCAAATAAAGAGCTTTGAAAAGAATAGGATCGTCTAATCCCCTTCCAATAGTTGCATCAATTTCAGGTTTAACCGGTTTGAGAGAAATCGTGCTAAGAACCTGCTGCAATGAGGCATGAATCGTGTTTAACAGGTAGATATTCTGTCCATTATACATAGTTTCAAGAGGTTCTGAAAGATAGGGTTCGATCGGATTAAATGCCTGCACATAGAGCTGCAATGCTTCAGTTATTTGGTTATTCGCTCTCTTTTGTTCTGCTTTTACATAAAAATCCAGGGAAAGAGAAACAGCTTTATCTATCTTTGCTTTACGAAGCTGTGCATATTTTTCTTTTAATAATTTGTAATAAACCCAGTATTGATCTTTATCTTGCCATGTATCAACCAGTTCGTATCCTTCCAATTGCGCCTGCGTTGAAGATTGTATTTGGGATTCAAATTCTTCTTTGACCACACCTGCTTTTTCGAGGATCTGGTTCAAGGTGGCACCGCTTATTGTGACAGTGATCTCAGAAGCGATCTCCCGCAGTGCGCGATCTTTTGCTTTTTGGATATATTCGCTGGTCTCAGTATCTTTTTCTGCAACACCAATACCAATATAGGAATTGTTATCAATTGGTCTCTTGTTTACCCAATCCGGCTTTTTTGCAGCAAAAACCGAAAAACAAATCATTAAAAAGATAAAGAGAAAAATAATAATTTTTCTCATGTACACGCCTCTAAATAAATTTCTATTTTTTTACAGATTTTATTTACTCATTTAAGTGTCAAGAATTTTGAAAGCGGTGTACCAAGTATGATTTACTTCTATACTTTTAAAAGAAGTACAGCATGAAACCCAATATGTAAAAGTAATATCTGTAAGCAGCTGAGATGCTACAAAATTTTTGTTAATGTTTCAATCACCGAAAACACAAATGTAATGGCAAAAATCGCAAATCCAAGCCAATATACAGGCAGGTTTTTCTTTGCAACAGTAAATCCAAAAAAGAACTTATTGAAATCATTCATCAATTTGAGATAATCATCCCGATCTTCCTCTGCGATATCATTTAAATCTGTTTTGAAATTTTTTGAATCCTGAGCGATCTTAACTGAAAAAAGAAAGCCTGCAAGCACAAGCAATCCGACTTTCAGGAACCATGGTGCACTGTACACAGCCATTGAGGTCACACCCAGAAACTCCCCATTCAAATTTAATTTTTCTTCTATATTCATGAGCACTCCCAATTATTTTATTCGATAAAGATAAAATCTTTTTTGACCCGACCTTCTCAATGACGCCCATTTTTTTTAGACAATAGACCATTTTTTGCGCAAACCATTTTGACCGCCCACGTGCGAGTGCAATATCTTCGGTCGTAAAAGTATCCGGAAGATTGGTTGGCAGAATTATCTTCAGATCGTGCGGTTTTTCAATACGCACAGAATCAATAACATCAAGAAGCCTTCGTTCATGCGTGACCCAGCCATGCTTGCGCCAGCCCCTTCTCCTGTCATATTTTCGGACTTCTTCTTCTTTGATAAACAATATTTCCAGTGTGAAATTATCATGCATGAGTAGTGATGGGAAACTAACCAGTTCATCGAGGATATCGTAGATGGAACCATGCCGGGGAGATTTTCTTCTGATCGATTCTCCAACTCCGTCTTTCGGAAGTTTTACCAACCATTTCTCCTGCGCAATGGCATGAACAAGATGAACAGGATAACGTGCAAGAAGGTCTTGTATCTTTTTCTTTATCGATGAAAAATTCCGTGTTTGTATCTCGATCAGGTTGTTGCCCCTGACAATATCTATATAGTATCCATCAAGCGGGACTTCCAATTTGTCACCCGATCTGGAATACCACTTTTTAAGGTTAGCATGCAGGGATTTTTCGTTTAATGTTCCTATATAATTATCAACATTCTCAAATTTTGTTTGTGGCATATTACAGAAAACTATATCTTATGAATTATGAATATGGATCCTCATTGCCCGATCATTCTTTTCAAAGCCACATTTCTTATAAAACTCTTTACGTCCCTCTGTATAGGTAAGGAAAAAATAGGTCCCCTTAAATTTTTCTCTCAGCATCAGCATCATTTTTTTGCCAATTCCCTGCTTTTGATATTCAGGATGAATGATCACGTCGAAGATATTTGTGTAGTAACAATTATCCGAAATTGCTCGTGCAAATCCGACAAGCTTCTTCCCGTGATATGCCGTAATATAATAGGAATTCTTGAATGCTTCAACAATATTGTCCGGATTCTTTCTCCATCCTACACTTTGGAATACTTCGATAAGTTCTTCTGAGGTAATGTGATTATTAGTTTGAAACTTAACATTGATTTTCTCATCCATGTGTGAGCCACTCAACTGCTTCCTTCCTGGTTTTAAAAATCCGGAAATGATTCCCCTTATTTGTCTCGAGTGCCATTTCACTGAATCGTTTATTATTCTCAATATCGGAAGGCAACACCATTGCCAATCTCATGTAATAATTCATGCATTTTTGGAGAATTTCGCCAGCAAGTTTGGATTTCAGATCAAAGAAACTCTCGTCTACATTCGTGGTGTACAGCAACAGGTTATTTGTTTGGTGATATCCGCACAAGCCGATAAGGTCAACCGCATCCTGCTCAGAAATAATCAGTTTCTCTGAGGGCTTACACTCCACAAAAGTGGCATCATTCTCATTGCGAACAGCTATAATCTCCATCATCTACACACTTTCTGATTGCGTACATTTATAAATCACAACTCGGTTTCGTCCCCCTTCTTTCGCATCGTATAAGGCAATATCTGCACACTGAATAAATCTCTCATTACTTGCAGTGTCTCTTTCAAGCGCTGCGATACCAATACTTACTGTTGCTTTAATATCAGGATGTTCAGTGTTTGCAGGTGCTAATACAGCGTTCTCAATTGATTCACGAAGTCGTTCTCCCAAAACTTCTGCTACTTCGAGTGTGGTTTCCGGAGCAATAATTACAATTTCCTCTCCCCCATAGCGCACAACAATATCTGTTCGACGCACAATATCCTGCAAAAGAGCCCCAATTTTCTTCAATACTTGATCACCTGCATCATGACCATATGCATCATTCACTTTTTTAAAATGATCTATATCGATCATAAAGAGAGCGAGAGGAGAAGCGTACCTGTGAGCGCGATTCATTTCTTCTGTGAGACGTCTGTCAAAATGCCTGCGGTTATGGATTTCCATGAGGGGATCGGTAATATTTTCCTGCTCGAGCGAACTGATCCGCAAAAGATCACGTGCTGTCTGTACTGCAAGAGAACTCGTGAGGAGAGCAAAAATTGCACCGAAGAAGAAAACAAACGGGACGATCAGGTCAGATGCATCCAGGTATACATTCCACTGAGCAACCACATAAACGACAAAACCAGCAAAGAAAAACAGGACGAGCATGCTTAACATATCCCATTTACTGCGAAGAGAACTTTCGGGTAATTGCTTTTTGAGTTGCTGTATCGGAGCAAGAGACAGAATCATTATTATTGCTCCAATAATAATCAGCCAGTTTTTTAATAAATTCAATATTATCATAGCGTCAACCGATTTCTCACTTGTCTGGCTGTATCAATTCCGGCTTAATATACTTTGTCAAACCTGCTTCTTTATAATACTTCAGCGCACCCGGGTGAATGGGGGCAGAGAGTTCTAATTATCATAAATGCACCTATTATTTGTTTACTTATTCCTAAAGATCAGAAACTCCAGTTCACGATTGGGAAGAATGGAAAGGCTCCACCCTTGTTTATGATATTGATCAATCCGATCTGAAGTCCCTTTAGAGTTCCGGCATAGTTAACAAAACCAAATTGCAAACCATTTGCATTTCCTGCATAATTGACAATCCCCCATTGCACACCCTCAAAAACACCGTTTGTGATATTGATCATTCCTAACTGAAAACCTAAAAAATCCTTATTGTTCAGTCCAACTATGCCATTCTGAAATCCGACGGACTGACCGGATGTAGTATGATTGAAAATACCAAGGTCAATTCCATGCACGGTAGTATTTTTTCCATAAATTAAATTCAATCTCAATCCGGAAACACTTTGATCTTCAGGAACTATCTGGACTGGCGTGATGATTGATATTTGGATAGGATTGCTTTTCGCATAGCATAATCCAGCAATCAGCAAAAATATTATAACTACATAAAATTTTTTCATTGCTTTGTCCTATAATGTTAATTTACTGTATCAATGATGGTTTAATATGTTCTGTCAAACCTGCTTCTTTATAATACTTCAGCGCACCCGGGTGAATGGGAGCGGA
>CAYUTH010000180.1:0-4724 GCA_964447485.1 uncultured Candidatus Cloacimonadota bacterium
CAGGTTTACTTTTCTTTGGGGAAGTCGATTTCATTGATAAGTTTCTTGCAGATTTTAGAATTGATTATTTTGAAATACCCGGTAGTTCATTGAAGGATGCGTCGGAACGATATACCTTCAAATTAGATCAACAGGAAAATATTTTCGAATATTATTTTGCCATTTTTCCCCGTTTGCTACAAAAGATAGATGTTCCTTTTAAAATGACTTTAGATGGCATGGCTTCTGAAGAACAACCTCACATAGAAGCTCTACGGGAAGCACTGGTAAATATGTTGATGCATGCAGATTATTTCAGCACATCCAAACCAAGAGTCAGGGTTTTTAATGATCATCTCCAATTTTTCAATCCAGGTGGTTTACCACAGGACTTGGAAACTTTGCGTAAGTCCGATATATCACAACCAAGGAATCCAATCCTCGCTAAAATATTCCGTGTTATTGGTCTGGCCGAAACTTCCGGTTATGGTTTCGATAAAATATTTAATGGTTGGAAAAGCTATATTAAAGAACCTCCCGATTATCAAAACAATCTAACGTTTGTTGAGTTAAAACTCACTACCCAGAAAACTACCCAAGAAACTACCCAAGAAACTACCCAAGAAACTATCCAAGAAACTATCCAAGGAAAAATTCTCAGTATTATTAAAAATAATCCTCAAATAACTAGAAATGAAATGGCAAAAATATTAGAATTAACTCCAGATGGTGTTAAATATCATCTTAATGTTTTACGAAAAGACGGAATAATTCAGCATGTTGGACCAACTAAAAAGGGGTATTGGAGAATAATTAATGAAAATAAAAAAGTGATATAAACAATATAATATATGATATCTGTGAAAATTGAAGAAAAGTTCTGAAGAAAGTTCGGAGAAAAATTAAATGAAAATCAACTTAGAATTGTTTATTGTATGTATATTAATAGAGATATCACTATCAATGAACTATCAAATAGAATGAGTATTGGAAAAAGAGCAATAGAAAAGAATATTAGTAAATTAAGTGATAGAGAAATTATCAGAAGAGTAAGAGGGAAAAAAGGTGGTCATTGGCAAGTAAGCATTGATAAAGAAGAAAGCTAAATTATCCCCGAATAAACCGATGAGCAAAGCGTAGAATTTGAGTATAAAATAATAAAAGGATTTCAACCCTAAAAATGAAGTCAAAGGGAGTAAAAATCCCTCTTTTTTTTGTAAACACAAAAGCCCGATCACAATTGGTCGGGCTCTTTTTTATGAGAAAATAATTTCAGATCATCTTAAGAGCAGCAGCTTGTTTGAAACAACATCATCACTTGCCTCGATCTTGTACAGATAGATGCCGTTCGGCACATGGTTTCCATCAAAACCGGTGCCGTTCCACACCACAGTACGCTGATCTCCGGAGATAGCAAGTTCATTCACGAGCTGTCCTTTGGTGTTATATATCTGCACAGCCTGCCCTGGAGTCTGCATATGCGTAAATGAGATCGTCGTTGCGTCCTTCATGGGGTTTGGGAAATTCTTTATCTGCGGTCGCTGCCGGAATCCGGTATGAGCAGCAGTCCGTCATCGGGGATATCCCGCGAAGTGCGGACGCCGGAGATCTTGCTATGTGAAGAAAGGTCAAATCCCATATCCTCATTGAATTCTGCTGACGTTTCTGCACATATAAGTGAACAAACTGAAACAAAAATACAAACGAGTAAAATTTTTTTCATTCGATTCTCCAGTTTTTTTACATTGAAAATGTTCTATAATCAAAACCTATAAAAGGATTGTAGAAAGTTACCTGTTCAAAAACTCTTTCCCTATCAAAGAAATTAACATGATTTACTAAAAAAACTTTTCATGCTCTGATTCAATGATACATATAGTGATTGCCGATCCAATACATAAACGATATTATACTGGAAAAGGTGGTGTTACGGATATGGTTGTCAAGATAAAAAGGATATTGATAAAAAATATAAACAAATGTATAATTTCTTGACTAAAAAAATAAATATTTTAGATAGACAACATGGGTAAGATAATTCAAATAAACAGGATATCCAAGACTAAGCTGTATTATTTTGAAATGGAGGAAAAGATATGTCGTATTTGATAGGGAATCTGTTAACAGAAGAGGATGAGATTAAATCTTCATTAAGTAAAAGAAGTAAAGGATTTATTGAAAAAACGATTTCTGGTAAAACAAAGGCAATTAGAGAAGAAAAAGCAAAACTAGAAGCAGAAGATGAAGGATGGGAAATATTAAGAAAGAATAAGAAATCATATCGACTTAAAAAAGAAAAACCACATGATGAACAACTAGAGGACGAAGTGTGGTGTATTTTAGCAAAAATGGGATTTGATGAACTTAGTGATGGAAGGAATTTTACTATAAAAGATGGTGAGCAAGATAGGCAAATCGATGTCTTTGCTAAAGATAGAGAAACAGCAATACTAATTGAATGTACAAAATGTGAGGACTATAAGCGTAAAGATATTTCTGATTTAATTAATAAAATAGTAAAATTAAAGGGAGGAACTTCAAATTCAATAAAGGAATATTATGGCAATGAGATCAAATTAAAAATACGTTGGGTTATTGCTACAAGAAATATCGAAGTTACAAGAAGTAATAAACAGATCGCTGATCATGAAAAAATTGTATTGTTAGATGAAAATGATTTAAACTATTATACTAAACTCAGCAAACTATTAAAGCATACATCAAAGTATCAGTTCTTATCACATTTATTCTCAGATGAAGAAATTAGCGGTTTGGAACAGACAGTACCAGCGACAAGAGGAAAAATGGGTGGTAATATCTTTTATAATTTTTTAATTAAGCCGGAAGATTTGATGAAAATTTCATATATTAGCCATAAAGCCAGTAGAGATGTAGCTGATCTGGATACGTATCAACGTATGCTCTCACCAAAACGGTTAAAAGAAATCGCAAAATATGTCGATGAAGGAGGTCAATTTCCAACGAATATCGTAATAAATATAAAAACAAAACGAGATATTAGATTTGATTTAAAGGATACAATTGGTGATTCTGCTTTTGGAACACTCTATCTTCCAAAATGTTACTCAGCATGTTGGATTATTGATGGACAGCACAGATTATATGGATACATGCAAAGCGAGAGAGCAAAAAATCAATATGATAAAACTACATTACCAGTTCTCGCATATGATAAATTATCTTCAACAGAAGAAGCAAACCTTTTTGTAGATATTAACTGTAAACAGGTAAAAGTTACGAGGAGACTATTAAATGAGCTTTATGCAAACCTAACTTGGGATTCTGCTAATTTCAAAGATAGGATTACTGCACTTTGTTCAAGAGTTGTGACTGGCTTGAACACTAGAAAAAGTTCACCAATTTATGATAGATTAATTCTCACGAACAAAGATAAAACAAAATATAGATGTTTAACCTTAACGAATTTTATTGATGGTTTACAGTCAGATAATAAGTTTTTCGGCTCTGAACATAAAGCGGGACCTTTTTCAGAATCAACAACTGGAAATCTAGAGAATACGAAGAATAAGGCTATTGATATTTTAGGATACTATTTCAAATTATTTTCAGAGTCAATGCCAGAACATTGGAAACTTGGTGATGACAAGGGAGGATATTTTTGTACTAATAACGGTATAAGAGCATTGTTATTTGTACTAAGAGAAATTATTTCCTTTTTAGAATACAAAAATAATATTGATTGTAGTCTATATGAACCAGAAGATTTGTTTCCATATATTAAGCAGTATATTTTACCAGTAATCAATTTTTTAAAAAATGCATCTTCTGAAGAAATAAGCGATTTCAGAAGTAGGCAAGCTTTAAAAGGTGTGAGGAAGAACGCTTTGCTGATGCAGTCCCTAATCCACAAAGAATATGATGAATTTTTGCCTAAAGGATTGCAAGACTTTCTTGATACAATAGATGAGGAAGGAACAAAGGAGGCAAGGGGATTAATAGACGAAATTATAGAAAAAATGTTTACAGTAGTTATCAACACTTTGAAAAAAGAATATGGTGAAAGGTGGTGGGATGACGGAATACCAGAAAAAATACGATTATATTGTGCCCAAGAGTGGATAAAAGAAAAGAGAACAAGAAATATTGAGCAATATTTGAAATTAATTAATTACAACGATATTGCAGCTAGTAAATGGAACTTATTTCAAAAATATTTTTCGTTTACAAAAGATGGCGGCAAAATTAAACAGCTAGCTTGGGTTACAAAATTGAATACAATAAGAAATATTACGCATCATCGTGAAAAATGGCCTGCAACGAAAGATCAAGTGCAATATGTAAGAGAGATACATAAGAAAGTATTGGAGAAATTTATTGGAGTAAGTGAGGTCGATTAAATCTTGTTAATAATACAAATTTTACTGTTCCAAAAGAGTAAGATTAATTGTTTTAGTAAGAAAAGTGATTAAATTAATGAAATTAAATATATTAATAATTGAACCTAATTATAAAAATAAATATCCTCCTTTAGGATTAATGAAAATTAGTTCTTATCATAAACTTAAAGGAGATAAAGTAGTCTTTTATAAAGGGTGTTCAGAAGATCTTAGAAATAGAAAATGGGATAGAATTTATATTACTACACTTTTTTCATTTTATTGGAAAAGGACGATTAAAACAATAAATTATTATAAGGATAGTGTTAAGGAAAGTAAAAATTTATTAGTCGGAGGTATTCTTGCCACAACAATGTATGATGAACT
>CAYUTH010000181.1:0-4699 GCA_964447485.1 uncultured Candidatus Cloacimonadota bacterium
CTAACTTCTTCTTCCAATTTGTTTTTTTTTCTGTGAGTGTTGCAACTGGAATTGCTTCGTCAGCCCTCATTCCAGTAAATTTTTTATATAAAGCGAACGGCTCGACCGCAGGTGTTTTATATACTTTGCACTCATCTGGTATATCAGAAAACAAGCTTTGGTCATATGCAGGATATTCTCCATTCTGCACAGTGAGAATGATTGGTTGCCATCCGAATTCAGGGAGGTATTTTGCGAATTTGAGTACGCGCTGAACTCCGGGACCACCAGCAGGCGGCCAGTAATATGTAATAATCAGAACTTTTTTCATGAAAGTTAGTTTGACCTATTTATCAATTGTAATAACAGTTTTCATGAATTCATCTAATTCAATACCGGGCACATTTTCTGCAATAAGAGAGAGCACGATGAGTATCTTATCAATACCTCGAGGGATGAATAATGTTTTTAGTTTGCCCTCCTGTTCATAGGTAAGGATGATGGATTTGCCTGCCTTTATATTAAATTCGATTTTTTTTATTTGTACGAATTCTATTTCAATATCCTTAAGGAGGAGCGGCTTAAAAATCACCGATGAATCTGTAAATCGGACAGAGTTTATAGTAAAAAGGTTCTTGTAAAACACATTCACCACGAGGAGGAGTACCACAAACGGAACTGCTTTTTTGTACCATTTATCAAGTGTAGAAAATTCTTGTGTGATAAAATATACTGCCCATACAAGCGCCAGAAGAGCGACGATTATTGAGAGCCATCGCAAGAAAGGAGGGAAACGAAATACGAGGTTTTTATTTTTCATAATTTTGTTCTTTTTCAATTATTTCCACGATTTTTTTCACTTCTTGTGATTTATTTTTTCTACATACAAGCAAAGCATCTTTCGTCTCAACGACGATCAAATCATCCACATCGATGAGTGCAACTCTCTTCCGTGGATTGTCCGAATAAACATAGGAATTATGAGATTCTACGTTCATAACAGGTATTTCAAAGTAATTACCATCTTTGTCTTTTTCCTTCATTTCGTCAAGTGCTTCCCAGCTTCCGATGTCATTCCAATCAATATTGATGGGAACAACCACCGCATTGTCTGCCTTTTCCATAATACCGATATCAATAGGAACGGATTCAAGTTCAGAGTAGATTTTACTGACTTGCTCCTTATCAGAATCCCAAGAATTCTTTATTTCATTCAATGATGAAAAGAGGGACGGCATGTAAACTTCCGCCGCATCAATGATCGAGTCTATCCGCCACAAGAACATGCCGCTGTTCCATGCAAAAGTGTCGGATTTGACAAATTTTTCAGCTGTCTCTGCATCAGGTTTTTCTTTGAACTGCTTTACTGCGAAAATTGGAAGAGGATCTTTCTGAATTTCCCTGCCAAATTCTATATACCCGTATCCGGTAGCAGGATACGTCGGCTGAATCCCGAAAGTGAGAAGTTTTTTGTGCTCTTTTACAAATGTATCGGCTTGAGAAATAATTTCACTGAAAAGTTCCGGTTTGCCAATGAAATGATCCGCAGGCAGCACAAGCATAGTTTCATCTTTTTCATACTTGTCTTGTAAGAGAACGGCAGACAGTCCGATGCATGCAGCAGTATTTCTTCCCATTGGCTCCGCAATAGTATTTTCTCCCGGCAATTCAGGAAGATGTTCCTTTACCAATCCGATCTGGCTCTCATTTGTCACCACAAAAATATTCTTATACTCGACAAGTGGAAGTACTCGATCGACTGTTTGCTGTATCATTGAGCGTGTGCCAAGTATGTGCAAAAATTGTTTCGGTGTTTCCTTTGTGCTGAGAGGCCAGAACCGGGTACCGATCCCGCCAGCCATTATTACAATTATCATAACATTACCTGCTATTTTTGCTGTGTAGTTCTCTGGTCGATAACAGAAACATTTTCGGGAATTTCCAACGTGAAAATACTGTCAGGAATCGGGTCATCAACAATCTTATTTGTGAATTTAAAGCCGACTTCATTGTCATAGTTATCCATATATTCGATCACTTCGATTAGGGAGTCCTGATTGGAAAATTGGATAACAAGCTCGGAGAAGTCACTCATGACCTCGGTTGGTTTAAATGAAAAAATAGTAACGTTTCTGTACACATCCGTTGACTGCAGTTCACAATAATAAATATATTCTTTAGCCAGGAGTTCCGGATTTATAAAATTTTGCCAGTAACTCCAGTCTTGAATGATAAGTTGTTTTTTTTCTGGAAAATAGAATCTCAGATCATATTCCGAACCGAGCATTGTCTGCTGCTCGGGATAGTAAAATTCGAGCTTGATTTTATCTTCTTTAGTGTAAAGATTGCCATAAGTGAAATGCTCGATGTCGCTATCCGGCCAATAATTTCTCTGCTCAAAATTTGCCTTGAAGGTCATGATCTCTTCATTTTTCTGCAGGAATTTATGGAGCAGCTTTTCATTTGCATAAAGGGCATTGCATACAATGACCACAACAAAGAGCAGCACAAAATATTTTTTCATTTAATATCCTAATCTATCAAGATCGTTTTCGTTGATGAGTACTTTTCTGGGTTTGCTTCCCTCTGCATCCTGCACATATCCAGCTCGCTGCATCTGATCAATGAGGCGTCCTGCACGTGCATAACCGATCCTGAATTTTCTCTGCATCATAGAAATGGAGGCATATTTTTTCTCGACCGCATAACGAACTGCTTGCGGAAAAAGATCGTCATCATAAGCGAAGTCTTCATCATCATCTCTTTCTGTAGGAAGTTTGAGGTCCATGTCCGGTTTTGGAAATTGTGAAAGATAATCGGCCAGCTTTTTTGCTTCTTCTGTGCCCACGTAGGAGCCATGAACACGGATCGGAGGTTTTCTGCCAAGAGGAGAGAACAGCATATCGCCATTGCCAAGCAGTTTCTCGGCGCCGTTCAAATCAAGGATTGTTCTTGAATCTGTTTTTGAAGATACGTGGAAGGAAATGCGGGAAGGAAAGTTGGCTTTTATCACGCCGTTGATCACATTCACAGAGGGTCTCTGCGTCGCAAAGATAAGATAAATACCAACTGCACGTGCCATACCTGCAAGGCGCTGGATCGGACGCTCGATGTCCTTTGCCATTTTCTGCATCAGGTCTGCAAGCTCATCAACAACAATGACGAGATAGGGCAAGGTCTGAGGGAGCTCTTCCTGGTCGGGAAGTTCTTCCGCTTTCAACTTTTCTCGTTCCTTCTTCTTTGCGATACACATTTCATTGTAGCTTGCAAGATCGCGCACATGATATTTTGCCAGTGTATCGTAGCGGCGTTCCATCTCATTCACAGCCCAATTGAGAAGATAGATTACATCTTCAAAATCCGTAATGACTTCTTTCACGAGATGGGGAACTTTTTTATAGAGTGAAAGTTCAATTTTCTTAGGATCAAAAAGGATAAGACGTACCTGATCCGGATGCGCTCTGTACAGAATTGAGTTCAGAATTGAATTAAGACACACGCTTTTACCAGAGCCCGTTTCTCCTGCAATGAGAAGATGCCTGAGATCTTTCAGGTCAGTAACAATGGGCTTACCCGTAATATCTTTGCCGAGTGCGATCAGCGTGGGAGAAGGATCATTTTTCATCTCATCGGAATCGAGCACTTCTTTCAGATATATGAATTCCGACTTATTATTTGGTATCTCAAATCCGATCGTATCTTTGCCGGGAATGGGAGCAACAATGCGGATGCTCTTTGCCTTCAAAGCAAGTGCAAGATCGTCTGCAAGAGCAGTATATTTGCTGATCTTTGTGCCCGGTGCTGGACGCAGTTCATATTGCGTGATCACGGGTCCGATGTTCACATTCACCACATCGCCCTCAATATCAAATTCTTTAAGTTTTGACTGAAGGAGCTTGCTTTTTTCGTCGATCTCTTTCCTCTTATCCTCCATTGCATGCTTGGTCATAGAAGGAGAGTCCTGAAGCATTTTATGATAATCCGGCAGCGGATATGAGCTATCCTCTTCATCAGGAACTTTTGAGGTTTTTGTGATAACGGGATCGATTTTCTGTTTTTTATCTTTTTTCTTTTTTTCTTTTTTTGTTTTTGGAGCGGGCGGTTCAATAACTTCTTGCTCTTTATACGAGATTACAGGACCTTTCTTTCGTTCCTTCCTAAGCTTCGGTTCAGGTTTTGGTTTGCGCTCCCTGCGGGAAAAAAGTGATGTGAAGAAGTTCAAGATTGCTCGTGCCTCGAATATGAAAATAATCGTTCCAAAAAGTGCGAGTCCGAGTATAATTGCAGAACCAACACTGTTGAAGATCGGGTAGAATATTTTATCGATAATGAAAGTGAATACGATTCCTCTACAGATTGGGAATGCTCCTCCTACGGAAAGATAGAACAGGGTCAGCCACACGAAAAAGAGAAAAATGAAGATGAGTTTGCGGGTCAGTTTTTCAATTTTTGAGCCGAAAATAAAAAGAATGCCGGTAATGAAAAGGAATACAGAAAGGAAAAAACTGAACGGTTCGCTGAAAATTATCTGGAATACCCATGCCAATCCTGCGCCAAAAGGTCCGATCATATTTCGTGTGTAGGGGAAATCAAGCGAGATGATCTTCCTGAAAGAAAGCTCTGCCTGTTTGAGGGTTACAATGTCATCATAGGTGAATGAGAGCAGTGAAAAGAACAGCAAGGCGCCAAGTGCGATGAGTATAAAACCGAGTATCAGTTT
>CAYUTH010000182.1:0-4645 GCA_964447485.1 uncultured Candidatus Cloacimonadota bacterium
AGTTTTTCGCTGATGAGCCGGGTCATGGTGGTTTTGCCCACGCCGATATTTCCTGCAATTGCAACAAAATAATGGTCTTCTGTGCTTCGGGATTCATTCAAGGGATGGAAATCTTTTGCTCTGATCATGTGATCCTCTGCGATTTATTCATTACGTGATGATTAATTTCTGAAACTCACAAGCAGAATTTTATATTTGAAATAATTTGTCAAAATTTATGGGAGAATATGTAAAATTTCAAAATCCGAATTTCTAATGACTAATTAAAGGCTAAAATCCAAATGACAAAGCGGATATACCATAAAAAAATTGTCAGTTAGAGTATGGGAACCTCAGCATGTCATTCGTTGGTAATTAAAAACACCCCACGGCTAAAGCCGCACCCCTCTTGCTAGAGGGGATTTATCATTTACTATTTCTAAATTGATCAATCCAAATTCAATGTTTCTCTCCTCAAAAAAAAGGAGTAGTCCGCCAGCAGTCGGAGGGAGGTGTGTTTATTGTCATATAATTGTGCTTTACCAAGCCCGACTTCGATTCTCTTCGTCAGGATTAACTGGGATTTGGTAAAGAGATTTTATATGTAGGATCAATTCCCCGAATTGACCGCAGATAAATCATTCTCGTTCCCAAAGCCCTCTTTGGGAATGGAGGGAGAAGACGGCCGATTGTGAGCAATCGATCCTAAATTTGGTATTTGTCATTTGACATTTTATTTGAAATTACTTGTCACGGCGTATCCGTCAGCAGACGGAGAAGACGGAGAAATTAGGATTTTGAAATTTATAGTGGTTCGTTTCTTCTATTTATACCCAAATTCTTTCAGTACACGTTCTTTTTTCCGCCAGTTTTTTCGAATTTTTATCCAGAGATTAAGCCGTATTTTCTTTTGAGTAAGGTAATGAATATCGCGCTGTGCAGCAAGGCGTATCTCTTTTATCATTTCTCCGTTTTTGCCGATGATGATCTTCTTCTGGGAATGAGATTCTACAAAAATATTTGCCCACACTTCTGCCCTGTCCTCTTCTTCTTCATACATATCCACAGTGACGGCAGTGGAATAAGGAATTTCCTGGTGAAGATGAAGGAAGATCTTCTCTCGTATGATTTCCTGTGCAAAGAAACGCATGTTGCGGTCCGAAATATTGTCGATGGGATAATATGGAGGGTGGACCGGGAGCAGCAGGAGAATTTTTTCCAACAATTCGACTATCCCGATGCCTTTTTTTGCTGAAATAAAAAAGATATTCTCAAAACCCCAATCAGTGAGTGTGGCATTTGCCTCTTTAAGGGCTTTCTCGTTTTTCGTGAGATCAATTTTATTAATGACAGCGAGTTTCGGGAGCTTCGATTTCAGGAGGATACTGCTCACTTGCGTGTCATAATCTGTGGGGAAGGTTTCGACGTCGATAATAAACAGAAGAACTTCCGCATCTTTGAGCGCTTCCGAGATTGAGGTTTGCATTTTTTCCTGGAGAAGATAGCGCGGTTTGAGAAAGCCGGGCGTATCAATAAAAACGATTTGATAATCATCGCGGGAGAGAATGCCAAGAAGGTTCTGGCGCGTGGTTTGAGGTTTGGGAGTTGTGATGGAAAGCTTCTCACCAAGAAAAGCGTTCATCAAAGTGGATTTGCCCACATTCGGTTTGCCGATTATGGACACAAATCCTGACCTGAAATTTATCTGCTCAGACATTTTTGCACATCCTGTATATCATCATTTCGAGAATTGTTTTGTTTAATTTTGCATCAACTGATTTGAGCTTTTTATCAGCTTCCAGCAGGAGCGCAAAGATAAGTTCAAAATTTTCAAGGGAATAGAACTCGGAAGAGTTCATAAAAGATTTCGCACCCCAGCCGCCAAGCGAACGCTCGATTTCTGTTTTGGATCTATTCTGCTGATACCGTTGAATAAGAATATCCCACAAAGTAGTGTAGAATCGGGTGAGCATGATCACGATGAGCACAGCAGATATGTTATTTGCCATCAGATTTTCCAGCACTTTTATTGCTTGTCCCAAATTGCGCTGAGCCAGGGCGTTTTGCAGTTCGTAGATCGTGTTTCCCTTTGAAATGCCGATACATGCCTTCACGTCTTCGGGAGTGATATGGACTCTGCCGGCGGAGTAAAGTGCGACTTTCTCAAGTTCGCCATGAAGGTCCTGAAAATTAAGCCCGATGTAATCGACCATGATACGCGCAGCTTCACCGTCAATTGTTTTATTTAGAACAGCAGACTCCTCTCTGAGGAAACGGATCGCTTCACTCTCATTATACGGATGATAAAAATAGTAGGTTTGGGCGAGTTTCGCGAGCTTGGCATACATTCCCGAACGGGTATTTACCTTATCTGTTTCAATAACGAATATTGCATCAGGAATCGGTTTTTCAAGATATTCCATGATTTTTTTCTTATAGGTTATGTGCATGGACTGGAAGTTTCTGAGAATAACAAGCTTTTTATCGGAAAGCATTGGCGGACTTTGCAGCGCTTCCATAACTTCATTCGCTTTAGCTTCTTCTCCAAAAAAAATTTCGAAATTGAAATCTATTACTTTTGGGGGAACCAGTGCATCTTTGAGGTATTGAAACGCTTTATCTTTCAGGTAACTTTCGTCGTCGTTGAAAAAGTAATTATTGTGAATGATCCTCTTTTGAAGTTCGGCTTTAAAGTCCCAGTATTTGAGTTTTTTATTCATCAGAATCTACAGCAAGTAGTTCGAGCTGGTCTTCTGCTTTCATGTTTTGAGGTTCGGCAATATCCGTCGCCATAAGCTCTCGTATCTGGTGAAGATTGGGAAGGTCTTCAATCGCATTCAGCCCGAAAAATTGCAGGAATTTATCTGTCGTTGCATAGAGCAGGGGACGCCCGAAGGTTTTCATTCTGCCTGCAATTTTTATGAGTTTTACTTCCAGCAGGTTCTTTATATGATATTGAGAATTTACTCCGCGTATTGCATCCACTTTTGGGCGCGTGATCGGTTGGTGGTAGGCGACGATTGCAAGTACCTCAAGTGCGGAGGAAGTTAAGCTGATGTCTTTTTTCTCTTCGTATAACTTTTCAATGAGATGGTAAAATTGCCGGTCTGTCGCAAACTTGTAGCCCCCGGCAACCTTTCTGATGCAGAATGTTCTGCCCTGCTCGCTATACTCAAGATTAAGTTTCTCGATAATCTTCTCAACTTCTATGCTGTCCTCGACACCAAGATGCAGGGCTATCTGCTCTGCCGATATTGGTTTTTCCGATGCGAAGATAATTACTTCAATGGATTTTTTCATATTCTGTGTCATAATTTAAATAAAAAATATAGTAATGATCCCGATGATCCAGCAGTAAATTGAAAAGTAAAACAACTTTGCTTTCTTGATCATTCTGATGAGAAAAGCAATCGCAAAGTATCCCACAATTGCTGCAAAAATACCTCCAAGAATGAAGTTCAATCCCATCGAACCGGATGCGACCGCAGACTGAAGGTCCTTTAATTTCAGGAGCGTGGCACCGAGAATTGCAGGGATGGAAAGTAGGAAGGAAAATCGTGTCGCCAGATCGCGGGTTCTACCGGTAAAGATGCCTGTGGTAATTGTCGCCCCCGAACGAGAAATTCCCGGAATTATTGCAATACTCTGGGCAAGCCCGACCAGCAGTGAAGATGGGACACTCATTTTTGTCTTGGTTGTATTCTTTATTTTATCAGATGCAAAGAGAACGCCGCCGGTAATGATGAGCATGAAACCCACAAGAACTGTGTTTTCAAAAAGGGATTCAAAAGTATCCTTGAACTTGAATCCAATGATCGCAGTAATTACCGAAGCGATAAAAAGATATAAAAGAAGGTGGTGTGCATATTTTATATTTTCAGGAGCATCTTTTCTCCAATTAAAAAGAGACTGGATTATTTCCCAAATATCTTTCCTGAAAAAAATGATCACGGCGACAAGTGTGCCGAGATGGACTGCAATCTCAAAAAGGACGCCAGGATCGTTGAATCTCAATAGTTTCTGAAAGATAACCAGATGTCCCGAGCTGCTTACCGGAAGGAACTCGGTAAGTCCCTGTATAATGCCGAGAATTATTGCTTTGATTGCGGTCATAGAACATACTCTTTCGGAAGTACAATATTTGTGACCGGGACGAGTTTTATATTATTTCCTTCAAGATTTTCCAGTATCTGTTTCAACTCTTCAAGACTGCCTTTTTTCGCATGAGATATGACGATGATCTTGTTTGTGCGCAGAGCAAGGTCTAATATATTTTCTGTTTTTGCAGCAACTCTGTCGGGATATTCTCCGGAATCGAGGAAGATATCTCTCTGGCAAGTCGGCACTTCCATTTCTTCTGCCAATGTGCAGCCCACAGTTTTTGCAGACGTGCGGCTGTCTATAAAGCACATATCATTCGCTTTAAGAACTTGAAGAACAGGTCTCATGATATTTTCATGCTGCGTTGCCAGGGAACCCATATGATTATTCACACCTATGCATAAAGGAAGTTGTTTGATGAACTTCTTCATTCTCTTTTTTATTTCATTTTCTGAAAGATCCACATAGATGGCATTTTTGCCCGGGTCGTCTTTGGGGTATGTTTCCGGCTCCATGGGAACATGTATGATGGTTTCTCTGCCTTGATTATACGCTTTTTGCATGA
>CAYUTH010000183.1:0-4640 GCA_964447485.1 uncultured Candidatus Cloacimonadota bacterium
CTGCCAGCACATATTGAGTGAGATCATTTGTGCCGATACTAAAAAAATCTACATGCTCTGCAAACTGATCAGCAAGAATTGCAGAAGATGGAATTTCAACCATGATGCCGATTTCAATTTTTTCATTAAATGCAATTTTCTTCTTTTTGAGAAGGGCTTTTTCTCGTGAGATAAGTTCCTGCGATTCTATTACTTCCTTTATTGAGGATATCATTGGCAGCATGATCTTGAGATTTCCATACGCTGAAGCCATAAGAATACCACGTAATTGCTGGCGGAATATCTCTTTGTATTTAAGAAGAAAGCGAATTCCCCTGCAACCGAGATTCGGATTTAATTCCTTATGAAGTCCAAACTCTCTTTGCAATTTATCTCCACCCACATCAAAAGTGCGCACATACACAGGTTTTCCTTTTGGCAGGTATTGAAATACCTGTTTATACACTTTAAATTGATTCTCTGCAGAAGGAAAGGAATTATCCAGAAAATAAAGAAATTCTGTTCTGAAAAGTCCCACTCCATCAATATAACGCACCTCGGGCATTTCACATTCTTCGGGGAATTCAATATTTCCCATAAGCTCTATCCTGGTTTTATCTTTAGTAAAAGTGGGAGTTTTTAGCAAAGCAATTTTTTTCTTAAACTCCTCTTCTGCTTTCTTTTGAAATATCTCGTATTCGATCATTTGATTCTTATCGGGATCAAGAACGACTCTGCCCTCTTTTCCGTATACAATAACAAAATCATCTTCTTTAAAAACTTTAAGCGCATTTTCAATATTAAAGACAACAGGAATGCCAATCGATTTTGCAATGATGGCAGAATGAGAATGCGGTGAGCCCTTCTCCACAATCACAGCCAGAGGGTGCGAATTCTTAATACTCAATACAAGTGATGGAATAATTTCTGGCAATACAACAATTTTATTCTCTTTTACAAGATTATTAATGCCCACATTCTGATGGTGCATATTTCGAATAATACGCATTTTTATATCTTCAAAATCTTCTTTTCTCTGGCTCAACACCACATCATTCATGTCCGACAAATGATCGATCATTTTGTTAAAATATTCCTGCACAGCTCTGTCTGCGGGTATCAGCTCTTCTCTGATAATTTTGGCAACATCCTCAATGAGTTTTGTATCTTTATGGATTGCCTTGTGAGATTGAAGAATTTCTCTTTCATCTTTGGCTCGCGTCTCAAGATAATTGAGTAAAAGGTCAATCTCACTAATTGAGAGGGCTACTGCATTTTGGAAACTCTTTATTTGTTCTTCTATTTCAGAGTGTTTGATATGTCCTTTTGATACGGTGAAAATATCACCTTCCACAAGAGTAACATTGCCGGCGATAATGCCCGGAGCAATAGAAAATCCAGTATATTCTTTCATCATTCTTCTCCGAATTTATCCGCGAAAAGCGCGACGATTTCTTCCATCATCTCCTGCTCGTCAACTCCGTCAAAAACCATCTCCAGTTCAGTACCCAGACCAGCTCCCAGCATCATGATACCCATGACGCTTTTCCCATTGATCTCCATGTCATCCTTTCGAATCAGAAAATTTGATTTATATTTGGAAGCAGTCTTGGAGATCAACGAAGCAGGACGTACGTGTATGCCAAGTTTATTTATGAGCGTAACAGTCTTTGTGATCATTTATTCCTTATCAGTTTCAAGATAGGTTCGGATTTTGTTTTTGCGTTCGATTTCCATTTGAACTCTGTCATTGAACACTTCTGCGGCATTATGCCCATACACCTTCAGCATGTGGTTCATGGCAATAACTTCAACGATAGCCGCAATGCTCTTACCGGGTGAAACAGGCAGATATATGATTGGAATTTCTATATCGAGAATTCTATTAAATCGTTCCTTTAAGCCTATTCTTTCATAGTCCATATTATGGCGCCACGGAATAAGCTCGACCTGAGTTTCAATACGTTTCTGCATTCTGATGGAACGGATTCCGAACATAGTTTCAATATCGAGCAGTCCTATACCTCGTATCTCCATGAAATGTCCAAGCTGCTTATTCGCCTCTCCCATAATGATATCCAAGCGCTTTTTTATACGCACCACATCATCAGAAATAAGACGGTGACCTCGTGATACCAATTCCAAAGCACACTCGCTTTTCCCGATGCCACTTTGACCTGTGACGAGAATGCCCACACCGAACACATCAACAAGCGTACCGTGAATAGATTTGGAAGGCGCAAACCAGTCCTGGAGGAAATTCGACAGCCCATGATAAAGTGCGACCGTTGCCATGCGTGATTGTATTACTGGAATGTTATGTTCATCAGCGAGAAAGACAAGCTCTTTGGTTGGAAACAGTCCTTTAGCGATCACAAAGCAGGGAATATCAAATTGGGAGAATAGTATTTTTATCTTATCATATCTCATGGAGGGTTCGAGGGATTTCAAATATTGGACTTCGGTTTCACCAAGCACCTGAATCCTGTCATAGGCATATGTATCTGTAAATCCTGCAAAAGCAAGTCCCGGACGTGAAAGTTCAGGAGTAGTAATTTGTTTGGAAAGTCCTTTTTTCTTTGAGAGAAGGGTTAAAGCCAGATCCTTCTGTTTTAGATCGAACAGCATCTCGACAGTTAATGCTTTCATTATTGCCTCATTTATTGAATTTCAATGACCTCGTAGCCATCATCCATTTTTTTTATCATTGCATATTTATCGGTCTCTGTGTTTCTAAAAAGGAAGAAACCATTATCCCTTTTATTGAACTCGTCAATCGCTCTATCGAGGTCAAGTTCTACGGGTTTAATTGTTTTTTTCACAATATTCAAAGCTGCAATTTCAGCTTTTTCAAGTTCCTTGAGTGCAACTTTATCGTTTGAGTGATGCCGCTTCATCTTTCCAACCTGTTTCTTTATCTGCCGCTCAACCTTTCTGATGACACTATCGATGGCAGTATACATATCCTGTTCGCGAGCCTTGGCAACTAAGTTAATTTTTTTAACACTTAGATTTAATTCAGCAATATTTCTGTTCTTCTCGACCCGTAATATCATCTCTGCGACGATAATATGATCGAAATATTTCTTAAGACCTCTCATTGCGCTATCCGCATAATCCTTAATCGGATCAGTTAACTCGAAATGACGGGCGGTAATTGTGATTTGCATAGTTACATACCTCGCTTTAATTTTTTTGTAGAATGGTTGCTAAATCTGTGGAATAATAGGAACTTCTCACAAGCGGTCCAGATTCGATGTAGAGAAATCCCATTTTCATTCCTTCTTCTTTATAAACTTCAAAAATTTTCGGATGAATATACTCGTGTACCGGGTAATTTTTAGTTGTTGCCTGAAGATATTGCCCGATAGTCATCATGTCTACTCCGGCACTTCTGGCATCTCTCATCACCTGTAATACTTCATCCTGTGATTCTCCCAAGCCGACCATAATGCCGGTTTTTGTAATGATCTTAGGATCCTGCATTTTCACTCTTTCCAGAACAACAAGTGAACGTTCATAATCTGCTTGAGGTCTGATGGTTGAGTATAATCGGTTGATGGTTTCCAAATTGTGATTGAAGATCGTTGGCTTCTCTTTCACAAAGATATCAATTGCACTTTCTTTTCCTTTGAAATCCGGAGTGAGTACCTCTATGAATACATCCTCTCCGCGTAGTGCGCGTATTTCTCTTATGGTTTTTTTAAAATGTTCTGCACCTCCATCTTCAAGATCATCCCTGGTTACAGAGGTTATGATGACATGTTTCAGTCCTAGTTTTTGAGACATTTCTGCTACTCTTCTTGGCTCATCAGGATCAAGCGGCAAGGGATGCGCAGTTGTGGGAATTGCACAGAATCTGCAATTGCGGGTGCATTCATCTCCCATAATAAGGAAAACTGCTGAACCCTTTTCAAAGCACTCTCCTCTATTCGGACAACGGGCACTTTCGCACACGGTATGAAGTTCGTACTTCGCGAGCATTTTAGTGAGATTCGCAGTATTTGATGCCCCAAGCATCTCTGCTCTCAACCAGGAAGGTTTTCTTAAAGGTTTATTCATGTAATTTATTATTATAATTATTTATTGAAAATTGTAAAAGGCAAACTTAATTAAAATCATATTTCAAAAACCTTTCACCTAAATATATTTTCCGGGCTTGAGGATCATTGACCAATTCCCGGGATGTGCCCGAAAGAAGAACTCTGCCTTCATAGATAATATATGCTCTGTCAGTAATTTGTAAAGTGTCCACAACATTATGATCAGTAATTAAAATTCCTATGTTCTTTTTCTGCAATTTTCTAATAATATCCTGGATATCAGAAACTGCAAGCGGATCAACGCCAGAGAAGGGTTCATCCAAAAAGAGGAATTTCGGTTTGGTGATTAAGGAACGCGTTATCTCCAGTTTACGCCGTTCCCCACCTGATAATGAATATGCTTTCTGGTTTGATAATTTTGTCAGATCGAGCTCATCGAGTGCTTCTTTCAGAATGGTTTGTCTTTCTTTCTTCGTATAATTCTGCGTTTCCAGAATTGCCATCACATTCTGCTTAACGGTCAGTTTGCTGAACACAGAAGGTTCCTGTGATAGATAGCTGACTCCCATTCGCGCTCGTTTATACATCGGCATTTTTGTGATATCGACATCATCGATG
>CAYUTH010000184.1:0-4605 GCA_964447485.1 uncultured Candidatus Cloacimonadota bacterium
GAGCACCCATTCTTCTAAGTCTGATCTTTACTGACAAATAAACCTCCAGCGTTTAATGTGTAAATATCTTTATATAAGAAAATTACAGTCAAGTTTTTTCAGGAACACGAAATGTTCCTTTTTTGATTTTTTTAGAAAACTTGTACTTTTTCATAATTTTCCAAAAAGTATGCCAAAGCAGAAAGGATGTATGAATGCAGTCAATAAAAATCGAACCGATCGGTATTATACATAGTCCATACACATCTACAAAAGATATTCCCAGCCAGGGATATATAAGAGAAAATGTTGAAGCGGTCATAGAAATTAACAAAAAATTCAAGCCGGCAATGAAAGATATTGAGGGATTTTCACATCTGATAGTGCTTTTCTATTTTCACAAAAGTAAGCAAACTCATATGAGGGGGCATCCTTCGTGGGAAGATAAGGAACATGGGGTATTTGCACTTCGCAGTCCGCACCGACCAAACCATATTGGCATGACAGTGATAAAAGTGAAGGAAGTTCGGGATAACAAAATTGTCTTTACACACGTCGATATGCTGGACAAGACACCTGTAATAGATATCAAGCCATATGTGGGGGAGTTTGAGAATATAAAAAATCCTAAATTTGGATGGTTGGAAAAGCATAGAGGATAACAGTTGAGATGCTATTAGCCTCCTTGAATCTCTGAAACGTAACTATAACAATTTTTTCAAATCTCTAATATCATCAATAAGATAGTCTGCATCTTTTAATTCCTCTTTTTTTCCATAGCCATACAGGCATCCGATCGTGATACAGCCGTTTGCTTTGCCGGACTCAACATCATAGGAGCGATCGCCCACCACAACTGCTTTTTTGCTTTTCAATTTTTTGATAAAATCTGAAATGATAGAAATTTTGTTCAATCCTTCTCGTTCCCCAATACATTGAGAAATATCAAGATATTTATCCAGACTGAAAACATTTTTCACATTGCCAAAATATCGCATTGAGCAATTACTTTCGAGCCCAATTCGATATCCCTGCTGCTGCAAATATGCAAGCGTCTCTTCTGTTCCAGGGAAGAGCATTCCTTTACCGGACTTTAGTGCAATTTCTTCATGATCCTGAATGCCTGTATGAAGTTCGTCGATCAAATGCTTGTGATTCTCATCCAATAGATCGAGGTAAAACTGTACTGAGGGCTGCCCGATCTTGCTCAGTATGAGTTCTGGAGTTGGAAGTTCTCGATTGATATTGTTGTTTTTGTACACATCCTTCAAGGCATTCTGAATAGCAAGCACAGCATAAGTATGAGACTTCAACAATGTGCCGTCCATATCAAAAATAACTAAGTCTATATCTTTAATTTTCATATTTAAATAGAACGCAGATCAACACTGATTATACTGATTAGCGCAGATAAAAAAACAAAAACATAGAAATAATTAATAAATATAAGATCGAAATCATTTGCATTATCTAAGTGAATTTTCATTGTTCAAATCCTAATCTGGGCCCATCTGCATCATCAGCGTTTTTTTATTTTATTATTATGTAGAGAATAAAAACAAAAACCAAAAAAGCCAGGATTTGGATCACATAGTCAAACCATTTGAGTTTTTGAGAAATATAATAGGTTCGGTAAGGAGATAGTCTAAATCCTTTTATGTCCAGTGCAATCGCACGATAACGAACTGTGTGCATAGCGTGCGCAAGGACTGGAAATATGATTGCTGAGAACGCTTGAAATTTCCGGAAAAGGGGAATTTTCCCAAAATTTATTTCTCGAAATCGCAGTTGTTGTTTGGTGATTCTAAGCTGCTCTTCAAACATTCGCACAAAATAAAAAGTGCTGGCGATCATCAAACAGAGTTCGTATGGGAATTTCCACCCACGCAATGCAAGTATAAAATTATAGTAAGGTATATCAAAAAGGAGCGATACAATGAGTAAAAGAATAAGCAGGCGGATACTCACGATAAATGCAATCCGCATTCCTTCAGAATACAATGTGATGAATTTCCAATGAAAAAGCACAACTCCATCATGCCGGAAAAGCATTTGCATAATAAATAGAAAAACGATTAAAATGAGGAGAAATCGCAATCTTTTCCATAATAGAGCAAACCGCTTTTTTGTCGGATTTAAAATGAATACAAGTACAATGCATAAAGCAAACAAAACAGATAGGTGCACAATGCGATGCATCATCAGGGAGAGAGTGGATATGATGATCGAGATGATCAGATATGTACGGGTGTTCATTTATTTCCTATGATCTGCGTAACATGTGCGTCAGCGATCTCAAAAACTTTGTCTGCTACAAGCGAAAATGCTTTTGGTCTTTGCGTGGCGATAAGCGCACCGATTCCTGATAGTTTTTGTTGAGCAAGTATGGAGAGTAATATATTCACACCTTCATTATCAAGTCCGAAAAGAGGATCATCGAGGATCCAGAATTTGTGTTTATTTAAAAGAAGTCCCGCGAGTACTACCCTTTTTTGCTGCCCTGTGCTGAGCTCCCAAAGAGGTTTTTCAAATACATTTTTCAGTCCGAACCTCTCAAAGATACGCGTTCTTTCTTCTTTTAATATTTCGTTGTCTTTTTTTTGAAATTTGTGCTGCCAGATCGCAAGGTCTTCGTCTGGAGTTGAGCAGAGTAGATTATTCTGTGTCTGCTCTTGAATATACATCATTTTTGATGTTATATATGATTGTTCGAATGACTGGAAATTTTTTTCTTCGAATAAAATGGTACCCGAATATTCAGGTAATGATTTATATAATATTTTGCAGAAAGTCGATTTTCCGCATCCATTCTCACCTGAAATAAGAGTCACTTCATTTCGATAAATTTCCAAATCGATGGTATCAAAGATGATTTTCTTATCATAAAAAAAACTGAGATGGTTTACAGAAAAAAGTGGTTTCATGGGAGGATGATATCCTTGTCCGAAATGTCATCAAACGTATGGGTTGTGGAAGTAATGATTATGAGTTTGTCCCGTCTAAAATGTTCGATGCATTTCTTTAAATTACTTATAGAATCAGCAGATAAGCCGTCTTCGGGTTCATCGAGCAGAATAATATCTGGGGAGAGAGTAAATACAGAAGCAATGGTCACGAGCTTTTTTTGCCCGTATGAAAGTGTCGGTATTTCTGATTTCAAAAGATGAGAGATTTCAAGTATTTCAGAAACTTCTTCAATTCTATTTCGGATTTCTTCCACAGGTACTTGTAGATTTTCCGGACCAAAAGCAAGTTCTTGTATGACCTGTGGGAAGCTCAACTGCATTTCCGGCTCCTGGAAAACCATGCTCACAAGTGGTGAGAGTTCGGGCAAACTCAAATCGCTGCTATCAATATCATCAATAAATATTTTCCCGCCAATTATACCTTTTATGGCTTTGGGAATTATTCCGCAAAGCATTGAAAGCATGCTTGTTTTTCCGCATCCATTAGGACCTTTTATTAAAAGCACTTCATTTTTATCTGCTACAAGGTTCAGGTCTTTTATGAGCCATTCGTCGACCTGATTGTATTTAAGAAAGAGATTCTCAACGTTAAGTATTGCCATATTATTTCTGAACTAATCCGAAAAATTGCAGACGCTTAAATATTACATAAGAAAGCAGTCCGCCAACAATTCCAGAGAGGAAACTCAAACCCAATGAAATCAAAAGCGGAATGAAGGGAAGCTGCCAGATGAGAACTGAAACGATGAGAGTTCCTGCCAAATTCGCAGTTATGCACAAAATAATATGCGAAAGAGGTTTGGATAAATCTTTTGTGAAAAATGTGGTGATATCCGCAGTAAATCCGGGTAAGGTATAAGTAATTAAAGAGAGTGCTCCGTGTGTGCCGACATACCCGAGTGCGAGCATAACAATTCCTTGTATGAAGCCCACAAGCAAGCCAGTCCAGGGTTTTTGTACAATTGCAATTGCCAGCACGATCCACATCATATACAAGCCGCCAAAGAGAGAACCGCCTGTGATCATCAACATACGTGAAAGCATTTGTGCGATAGGGGTGATGAGGGGTTTTATTGCCAATCCTAATGCACTGAAGATCGCAATGAAAAGCAAATCTTGTGTGGAAAATTTTTTTAGAAATTTCATATTTTTGCCACTTTTTTATTTATAGATTGGTTTGTATAGATTTTTTATAATTTGTATGTCAAGCGAGTTAGTTTTTCATTGAACAGTCAGGGACCAATCCCTGATTAAATGCAAAATAAAAAATTTAAAATTGAATAGGAAGCTCATAATTTAATTGACAGAATTTATAGAATTTACAGGCATAAAGAATATGAAGGATAACTCAGTAAGTTCATAGGAGAGTAGATAATGAGTAAGAGTTATAAAAATATTATTGAATTATTAAAAAGTATCTACCCGAGTAAAAGAGAAGATGTAGTAAAGTCACCACGTGCGCATTTATACGAATATGTGCTATTTCCTAAAATGAATCACTTTAAACCGATAAAACACAGTGATAGCAAAGTAAGATTATACCAATATAATCCAACTGGATTTTTATACAGAGGACAAAATAAATGGTACGAGAATATAACACCAAAAATTTATAGAAAAGGCATAAGAGATTTTAAGAGATTTACTTATAGATTAATGC
>CAYUTH010000185.1:0-4584 GCA_964447485.1 uncultured Candidatus Cloacimonadota bacterium
GATTTTACCGCTTCGTGTGTCCCGTGCAAACAGTATCCTTAACGCAAAGATGTCCATCGATGATGTAGAAAATTATCTCAATAAGTTTAAATTTACCACAATAAAGACAACGCAGGACAGCTTCGAAGTAACGATCCCGACCTTCCGTCCTGACATTGAGCGCGAGATAGATATTATCGAGGAACTCGCACGCTGTTACGGATATAATAATGTAGAGTCTCATTTCTGGATAAACAAGATCGATAATAAGCAGAAAAGAGCGGTTGTCCGGCTCGCAAAGAATCATCTGATCTCTCTTGGTTTTTTTGAAGTAAACAATATGAGCTTTGCCAGTCCCGACGATCTCGATGCATTGAAAATCTCAAACGATGATTACAGACGTAAACTCGTTGAGCTTGCCAATCCAATGGGTGAACAATTCTCTATTATGAGATCGACCCTGATATCAGATCTTCTGAGAAATGCAGCTCTGAACCTCTCTTATAAATGTGAGAATTTCAAACTGTTTGAATTGAATAGAATTTATCTCAAAGAAGCTGAAGATACTTTTGTAGAACCAACTTATCTAACAGGGGTTATTGTTGGAGAATTCGAGCCATTCTACTGGAAAGAGAAGCGGGGAGCAACCTCATTTTATGATGTGAAGGGTGTGGTTGAATCGGTTTTTACAAAGATACATTGTATGAACAATATCACATTCAAGGTCTCGCATCAGCCATATTATCAAATAAATTCGGCAGCAGATATCTTTCTTGAAGAAAAGAAAATTGGCTCGTGTGGCATTATGAAGGATGAAGTTTTGCATTCCTTTGATATTGATGCGCCTGTCATGCTTTTTGATATTGATCTTTCAAACATTATCCTTTTATATAATGAAAAGGCAATCCGTTTTAAAGAGATCGTAAAATATCCTCCGGTGCTTCGTGATATTGCGGTAATTGCTCCTTCTGAAATAGAGGTGGCAACAATTGAGCAATTGATAAAATCGGTCGATCCGAATATGATAAAAGACGTTCAGTTGTTCGATGTATATACAGGTAAACAGGTAAAGCAGGGATGCAGAAGTCTGGCTTTCAATATTACTTTTCAATCCGAGGCTTCTACCCTGACAGACAAATATGTGGATAAATTATTTGACAATATTGTCAGTAAATTATCACGTGAACATCAAATAGAATTGAGGCAGGAGTGATGGATACGCATGTGCTTGATTTGATTGAAGAGAAGATTAGAAATCTTATTTCGAAATATAAAATTTTACAGGATAAATACATTCAGGTCCTGAAAGAAAATGAAAATCTCAATAATAAATATAAAGATCTGTTCTACAATACGGAGAATTCGCAAGAAACAATAGGCGAACTCCAGAACGCTGTGGAGCGCTACAAAGAGCAGAACCAAGATTTGCAGAATACACTTGCTCAAAAAGAAGAGCGATTACAAAAATTTACAGAACAGGCGAGCGAAATTGATTCGAGAGTAGATTCGATGCTACAGGAAATTGATAGTATAATTGGAGAATCGGAAACGCCGTCTGCTGGAAATGATGATTAGATTCTAAATATATGAATAATATTTCTGTCGACATTTTGGGTGATACTTATTCGATCGCAGGAGATGTTGATCCTGACGAGATACGTAAGTATGCTCACTTTTTAGATAAAAAACTTGTTGAACTATCCGAGGAATATAATCCCCAAAAGCGTTACGATCTCGCAATTTTGTGCGGTCTCAATATAGTCGAAGAAATGTTCAGAAAACAGAAGGAACAAGAGAAATTAGAAAAATTTGTGCAAAGAATTTCCGGGTTATTGAATTCCTTGGACGAAGAGTGATTTTGTTCTATAAGCTTTGATAAATTATCGTTCTTTCCAGTAGGCCTGCCCTGTTCGTGATTGCAATCTTGTTTTGTGCTAAACAGGAACTATAGGGTGTTCAATTGTGTATGGCGTGAATGCCTACATTACAGTAGGACTCGTAAAGTACATATAGAATTCCCATTATTTGAAAAAATAGTTCAAACTAGTTGTTATACGGCAAGGGCAGGTCTCATTATGGAAAGGAATAAAGATGTTAGATATACTGTTACCAATAGTTGGTGTCGTGGTAGGGGTGTTTGTTGGCTGGTTATCATTCAGATTACTCACAAGCAAAAAGATCAAACAAGCACATTTAGAATCAAAAAAGATTAAAGAAGACGCAAAACTTGAAGCCAAAGTAATCAAAAAAGAAGCTGAAATTGAAGCAAAAGAGGATTGGTACAAAAGAAAAGCGAACTTAGAAAAGGAGATAGAGGAAAGGAAGAAAGAACTCCGGAAAATTGAAGGTAATTACAATCAGAGAATAAGCAATATTGATGATCGGCTGAGCAAGCTCGATAGAAGAGAGCAGTCCATTTCAGACAGGGAACGGCATCTTCAAAATAAACAAACAAAACTCGATGATGATGAAGCAAAATTAAAAGATATACTCGAAAAAGAAACAAGAAAACTGATGGAGATTGCCAATCTTAATAAAGAACAGGCAATCGAAATGCTTCTTAAAAATTATGAAAACGAAGCACGTATCGATGCGGCAAAACTCAGAAAATCCATCATTGATAAAGCAAATGCTGAAGCTGAAACAGAATCTATAAAGATTGTTGCAAATGCCGTTCAAAGGACTGCTGTTGATTATGTGACTGAGTCAACTGTCTCTGTTGTCGATCTACCCTCAGAAGAAATGAAGGGCAGGATCATCGGGAGAGAAGGACGTAATATTCGCACATTTGAGAACAGCTCGGGAGTAGAGATCATAGTTGATGATACACCAGAAGCTGTCATTATTTCCAGTTTTGATCCGGTGAGAAGAGAAATCGCAAAACGCTCTCTTGAAAAACTTATCTCAGATGGAAGAATTCACCCGGGTAGGATCGAAGATGTGCTCGCAAAAACAGAAAAAGAAGTGAATAAGATAATTGAAGAGACCGGCAGGAAAACACTACTTGACCTTGGAATTCATGATCTGCCGGACAATCTTAAGAATATAATCGGACGATTGAAATACAGGACAAGTTACGGGCAAAATATGCTCAAACACAGCATTGAAAGCGCATGGATATGTGGTATGCTTGCAGCGGAGTTGGGTTTGGACCAGCCGCTTGCCAGAAAAATGGGACTTCTGCATGATATCGGTAAAGCAGTTGACCATGAAATCGATGGCTCTCATGCTGTGATCGGGGCTGACATTGCAAGAAGAAATGGAATGCCGCCTATAATAGTAAATGCAATTGAGGCGCATCACGAAGAAGTAGAATTTGAATCGGTTTATGCAATACTTGTTCAGGTTGCCGATGCCATCTCCGGTGCAAGACCTGGCGCAAGAAGGGAAACACTTGAATCATATCTCAAGCGATTAGAAAAATTGGAAGAAATTGCCTATTCCTTTGAGGGAGTTCATAAATGTTTCGCAATTCAAGCTGGCAGGGAAATCCGCATTATGGTCGAACATAATACTATTGATGACGCACAGGCAGAATTGCTTGCATCTGATGTGGCGAAGAAAATCGAGAATGAAATGCAGTACCCCGGACAGATAAAAGTTACTGTTATTCGAGAGGTACGTAAAACCGTGCTGGCAAAATAATGATAAGAATATTATACATTGGTGATATCTTTGGAAAACCCGGCAGGAGAACTGTCAAAGAACTACTTCCTGGTTTGAAGGAAGAATTTTCAATTGATCTGACGATTGCAAACGGAGAAAATCTTGCAGGTGGACTTGGAATGACTCCTGATACGGCAAATGATATGTTCGAAGCGGGGATTGACGTCCTTACTTCAGGGAATCATTTATGGGATAAGAAAGAAATAATCGCACATCTCGAAAAAGAAGAACGTATTTTGAAGCCTATTAATTATCCGCCTGAAGTGCCGGGTAACGATATCTATGAAATCGAAATTCACGGAAAGAAAATTGTAGTGCTCTGTTTGATGGGAAGGGTTTTTACTGTAACAGTGGACTGCCCTTTCCGAATAATGGATACGTATCTGGAAAAACTTATGCCAGAGCATCCCATCATTGTAGTTGATTTTCATGCTGAGGCTACTGCAGAAAAACAGGCATTGGCATGGCACCTTGACGGGAGAATTGCAGCATTTATCGGCTCCCATACTCATGTGCAAACTGCAGATGAGCGGATACTTCCACAGGGAACAGCATATATTACTGATGCAGGAATGACAGGACCTCATGACTCTGTAATAGGACTTCGAAAAGAAGACGGGATTGAAAGATTTCTCACTCAAATTCCAAACAGGTTCAATCCGGCAAAAGAAAATTTGATGCTCAATGGAGTGGTAATTTCAGTTGACGAAAAAGGAGCAGCTTTAGATATTCAACGAATACGGAAAAGCTATATAGTTGAATAAAAAAGAGATATGGAAAAAATATTAGACGGAAAGCCGGTTGCAAAAGCTATTTATCAAGAACTTAAAGAAGAAGTAGCTCTCCTCTACGATAAGGGAATAATCCCCCGATTCTGTGTATTCAAAGTAGGAAACGATCCTGCATCAAAATATTATGTTCAGAATATTCAGAGAAGAG
>CAYUTH010000186.1:0-4576 GCA_964447485.1 uncultured Candidatus Cloacimonadota bacterium
TCAAATGTTACCATGAAAATAGTATCTATTAGCCACAGTTATCTGAACACTCCCCAAAAAAAAATTTGACAAAGATTTTTCTTTTCTCGAAAAATAGACCGACGGTCGGTCGAAAGACAATGAAAGGATTCAAATGACCCGTATAGTAAAGAAACACGATGTTCGATTGAACGAGATCATAGATGCAGCACAGATGCTCTTTTATACAAAAGGTTTTGATGTCGCATCAGTTAATGAAATTATCAACACGATCGGCATAGCAAAAGGCACATTTTATCATTACTTCACTTCAAAATATGATCTTCTCAATGCCGTAATTGAGAGATTTATAACTCAGATTTCCGAATCGATCCAGCCGATTTTGCACAATGAAAATATAAATGCAGTTGAGAAATTGAATACATGCTTTCGGCAAATAGGGCAGATCAAATTTGAAAAAAAGGAATTCATGTTTGAGCTTCTTAAGATCATGAACAAAGATGAAAATATCATTTTACGATATAAGATGATCACTCGAAGTATAGAATTTCTTACACCCATTATTTCACAGATCATACAACAGGGTATGAGTGAAGGATTGTTCAATACTGAGTATCCGCTCGAAAGTGCTGAATATATATTATCAATTTCTGGTTATTTAAACACAAAACTCTCACATATAATACTCAATATACTAAATAAAAAGCAGGATGTCACTGTTCTCATTGAGAATTATCGAGCTTATGAAAGAACGATAGAACGCATTATCGGCGCATCAGATAATTCTATTTCGCTCGCAGATGAAGAATTAATTAGAAATTTTTTTATTTCTGAGGAGGAATAAATGCCATTACTCGAATTGCAAGGTGTTATCAAGAATTATACGAAAGGGGAGCAGATCATACCTGCACTCAGGGGTGTCGATCTCATTATCGAGAAGGGTGATTTCCTTTCTATTGTGGGACCTTCGGGTAGTGGTAAATCAACGCTGCTCAATATAATAGGATGTATTGACACACCCACAGAAGGCAGGGTGTTGTATAACGGAGATGATCTCACCATACTTTCCGATAAAGAGAAAACCTATTATCGAAAAGAGAATATCTCATTCATTTTCCAATCCTTCAATCTCATACCGGTTCTGACCGTTCAGGAAAATGTCGAACTTCCGCTCATTATCGAAAAAAAATTCACTAAGAATGAGATCCACGAAAAATCACTGAAGATTATCGAGATCGTTGGGCTCGAAGATATGGCAGACAGATTTCCGCGCGAACTTTCCGGTGGACAGGAACAGCGTGTGGCAATTGCTCGCGCACTCGTGAAGAATCCTCTTATCGTGCTCGCAGATGAACCGACTGCAAATCTCGATTCTGAAATGTCTGAAGATATCATCTCTGTCATGCAGAAAATGAATGAGGAAATACACACTACATTTATTTTCTCAACTCATGATCCGCTTGTTGAGAAGCATGCGAAACGTGTAATTATCCTGCGGGATGGCATGATCGCATCGGATGAAAGGAAGAACCATGGGAACACTCAGTAAGATCGCATGGCGCAATGTGCGGAGGAATAAACGCCGAACCTTCCTTTCTGCACTCGTGATCTCTGTGGGACTCGGCATATATATCATGATGAATTCTGTCATGACCGGCATGGACCGTGCCAATATTGATAACCTCATTGAACTGAGCACCTCTTCGATCAAAATATCGACTGAGCAATATAGTGATGAGAAAGAATCACTTCCCCTCAAATACGGTATTACTGACCCCAACAAACTACTCGCTTTCATAAAAGATCAGGATCATGTGATCAGAGCGACACCAAGAACACAATTTCTCGGACAGCTTTCCAACTGGGAAGATACATTGCCGATCATAGGTCAGGTTATTGATATAGAAAGTGATCTCACTGTTTTTAATCTTGATAAGTACATCGGCGGTGAGTATTTCACAGGTAAAGAAGAAAATGAGATAATGCTCGGAAAAGATTTGGCGGAAGAAATGGGAGTGGGCGTTGGTGAGTATATCACACTCTATGCACTCACCAAATATGATAGCCGGAATGCTGATGAATTTTACATAATTGGACTTCTCAACACCACCGATCCGAATATCAATCTTAATAATGTTTTGATAAGTTATCAGACTGCAAATGAATTTCTCGATCTCGAAAGTCTTGTCACAGAGATCGATGTTGCAGTTGAGAGAAGAGTTAACTTCAATCAGTTTACAAACGATGTAAACGAAATTGCTCAAAAAATAGGACAAGAGTTTCCTGATCTGCAAATCGACACTTTTGAGGAACTTGCAAGCGCATTTCTCGGTATTACAGAACAGAAGAAGATCTTCGGCTCGATAATAATGTTGATCATACTTGCCATCGCAGCAGTAGGAATTTTTAACTCTGTGTTGATGAGTGTGTATGAAAGGATCAGAGAAATCGGAGTATTACGAGCTCAGGGATTCAAGAGAAAAGAGATTGTGGGGCTTTTCGTCTGGGAAGGTGCTTTTATCGGATTACTTGGGAGCATGATGGGTCTCATTCTCGGCTGCGGAGTTAATCTCTACTTGGTTATTAAGGGCTTTCCCCTGGATAAGTTTGTCGGCTTTCAGAACACTGGAATTCCATACTGGGGAACGCTGTATGGTGAGTGGAATATTGGTGCAATAATCTTTGCATTTTGCTTCGGTATGATAGTCGCGCTCACTGCAAGTTATCTTCCTTCGAGAATGGCTTCAAAGATGGAAGTGACCAAAGCATTGCGTTTCGTGTAAGGAGTATATGATGTCATTTATCCAAAAATTTGCAGTGAGAAATGTCGGGAGAAATAAGCGTCGCTCCCTGCTGGCAGTAATCTCGGTTACGCTTTCAATTCTATTGATCGTATTCCTTCAGGGTTTGATCGGGGGTTTCCTCGACAACCTCGTGCACAACTATACAAAAAATGAAACAGGTCATATCAGAATTGCCACAAAGAAATTTGAGGAGAAAGCAAAATTCTTTCCTGTAACCGAGAACATAAAAAATCCACAGCAGATCATAGATGAGATTACAAATGATGAAGCAATAAACAGGGAAATTAAGTCGATAAGTCAGCGGATTACCTTTGGAGTTTTGCTCACGAATGAGGGAAACAATAAGCAGGCACTTGCCTATGCAGGTGATCCGGAAATAGAAAAGAACTTGTTAATGCTCAATAGATCAATTCTTCCAGGAGGAAGATACCTGGATGCTGGAAACGAAGCAATCGTAGGAAAAATCCTTGCAGACGATCTTGGATACAAACTTGGCGATGAGATAAATGTCATGACACAGGGGAGTGATTATGCGCTTCACCTCAAGAAATTCACAATCGTGGGAATCTTTGATACAGGTTTGAGAATATATGATGAGAGGATATTCCAGGTACCTCTTTCCAGTGCGCAAGAATTGCTCCGCATGCCCAACCAGGTGCAGCAGATCGTGATCATGCTTGATAATTATCATGATTCGGGAAAAGTAGCCAAAGAAATAGCCTTGAAGTTGGCAAAGTATGATGTGGTCGTGTCACCCTGGACGGAGATCGGCGGTTATGCAATGTGGGTGGATATGGCAAACCATATCTATAACTGGATATACGTAGTGATTGCATTTCTTGGCGCATTCATTATCGCAAATATTATGATGATGGTCGTGCTGGAACGCCGAAGGGAGATCGGCATCATTAAATCAATGGGTTTCACAAATGGACAGGTACTTTCTATGTTTGTAAGCGAAGGTATGCTGCTTGGTTTTATTGGAAGCGTCGTCGGTGCGCTTGTCGGACTCGGTATTGTCACATTTCTCCATTTTCATGGCATTGATTTCTCTAAAATGATGAGCGGCATAGAATTTCCTATGAGTAATATAGTGTATCTGAGATTGAATTTTCTCAGTTTATTAGTTGCAATTCTGCTGGGAACATTGGTTTCGACTGTTGTCTCATTCTTCCCATCCCGAAGAGCAGAAAAAATGAAGATCGTCGATTCTTTGAAAAGTGTGTAACAAAGGAGCAATCATGAAAAAAGCTGTAATACTCATACTCATTCTTGGATGTTCATGTATACTGTATGGGCAGAGTTTATTACTCACAGGTCTCGAATTACTTCAAAAAATTGATGAGAATGAATTCTATCAAACAATTGAATACTCAGGGATAATGACTATCCATATAGATGACCAGGTGAGGACAAAAAAGATGACTGCTCAGGCAAAGAGTGAGGGACACAAAGCACTGGTAGAGTTTACCAATCCTGAAGATTATGGCACCAAATACCTCATGCTGGATGACGAACTCTGGATCTATTTCCCCAGTGAAGAAGAAGTTGTAAAGATATCAGGGCACATGCTCAAAGAGGGGATGATGGGCAGTGATTTTTCTTATGAAGATGCACTCGAGGCGAGTAAGATTTCAGAAAAATATGAAGTTGAAATTGCCGGACAGGATACGCTGAATGGGCATGAATGCTGGGTACTGACACTCAATGCGAAAGTGAAAGATGTGCCGTATTACTCCAGGAAAATGTGGGTGGATCAGGAGCTTTTCATTCCGTGGAAAGAAGAGATGTAT
>CAYUTH010000187.1:0-4544 GCA_964447485.1 uncultured Candidatus Cloacimonadota bacterium
ATTTAGAATCTCTTCCCAGTAATCTTTATAATCCCAGAAATCCTCTTTTGCATGAAGTTCCATTCTGCAAATATCCTGATTTCTGTTGAAGAAAACATACGCTCCCTGCTCACCCCACATTGGTGAATTCATATTCCCATGATAGGGATAAAGAGCAGCTTTCTCTTTTGTTTCAAAATTATAAAGATAGAGTATCTCATCCCAGGTGCCGGGCGTGAGTACAAAATAGAGAGCATACTTCTTATCCGGACTCACTGAGAAGTGCGAACTCACAACCTGGTCAGTGATCAGTTCCTGAACTTTATCATCTTCTTTATCTACAAGAGCAATTTGATTTCTTGCTTTTTCATCCGAGTATTGCACGAATAATCCCATCTCCTCTTCAAAACGTATATCCTGTACATATTTGTCTTTGAACCAGGAGAGTTCATGGATTGTATCCGGCTCTTTAATATTGGTTTTACAAAGCTGTATGTTGCCCATTTCGTAAGTGGTAAAATAGATCGTCTGATCGTCATCGGCAATTGCAATGCTCTCGATCCCTTTTTGGTCTTTGGTCAACTGCTTAACCTCTCCCCCCTTTTCAGGCATTGCAAAAAGATCAAATTTGTATGTGAATGCAATCATTTTCCCATTTGATGAGACTGAAAAATCTGTTGCCTGATTAACAAACTTCTCAGTGATCTCGAAGCTTTCAAGAAAATCCTGTTTGATCTCAATTGGTATTTTTTTACATTTTCCGGATTTTGCATTATATAACCAGAGCTCATCAAATCTTTTAAAAACCATGTTATCATTTTGGCGTGCAATAGAGAGCTGTGTGGCAGACCAATAATCAAAATTTGTGAGTTTCTGAGGGTTGGAAAAATCCATGTTTTCAACAAAATAAATCTGAAAAACTGCCCGATTATCTTTTACAAAATCAGCTCCGACAAAATAAATGCGGTCATTTACGTACGAGCACACAGGATATTTTTCTGTATATTCTGCATGAGTAAGCTGAGTATAGGATTGATTCTTTATATCATATTCCCATATTTGTCCACTCACGCTTCCTTTATATCTTTCACGGGTGTCATCCCCCCTGCTACTGTAAATGATCTTCTTATTATCGAGGGTAAGTTGAGCAAGACTGCTCCCTATTTCCGTGATCAGTGTCGGGTGCGAGCCATCGAGAGGAACTTCCATAAAATTCCAGCCATTGGAAAATTCGTATTTCGTTCCAAGGAGTTTCTTTCCGTTGGAAAACCAATCAATGACAGTGACTCCTTCTTTGCAAATACACTCTGCAACACCACCTTCAGCGGGAATCAAATAGGTTCCCCAGAATCCATCTCTATTTGAGGTAAAAGCAATGGTTTTTCCATCAGGAGAAAAAACAGGATGTGTATCATTGCCTTTTGATACAGTAAGCCGTTTTGCTTCTCCACCATCGAATGGAACAGTCCAGATATCTGACATATAGGAAAAACATATCGTGTTTCCATCAGGTGAAATTGCTGGTTGTTGCATAAAATGTGGTTCGAGCGCAAAGAGTGGACTGCACATCAATACGATTGTAATGAGGATTATTATTTTTTTCATGGTATCTCCTCTAATAATATTTTAGCTGCATTTTGACCAGCCGCAAATCGGACAGCTTTTACATCCTTCTTTGAATTCAAGAGTTGCGCCGCATTCAGGACACATCGAGCCGACCGGGGTAGTTTCATCAAAAGAAGGACTTTCTGCAATAACTTTTAATTGATCTTTTCCCTTACCTTCTTTTGTCTGCTTGAGTCCATTTCCGTCCTGTTCGAGAAATTCTATGATGGCATTTGCAATGGCATCTGCGCAGGAATGTATCTTTTTACCCTTTGACCACATTGGTGCAGGACATCGAATAAGCCGGAGCTGTTTTACAATGGATTCCACTTTCACATTCGAGCGAAGCGCTAGTGAGATCAAACGTGCAATTGCTTCAAGCTGAGCAGAAGCACAGCCGCCGACCTTGCCCATTTGAGTAAAGACTTCGCAGGGTCCGGTCTCATCAATATTGATTGTCACGTAAAGGTGTCCGCAGCCGGTATTGACTTTTTTTGTCACGCCAATTGTTGTTTCGGGACGGTGACGCGGTTCAATTCTTGTTCGGTCATGTTCGCGCATCTTTTTGCCGACATTAAGTACCTGTTCGTCACGGCTGCCGTCACGATAGACCGTCACACCTTTGCAACCAAGCTGATAGGCAAGCATGTATGAAGTATAAATGTCCTCTTTTGTTGCATAGTTCGGAAAATTAATCGTTTTGGAAACTGCATTATCGACATATTCCTGGAAAGCTGCCTGCATCCTGATATGCCATTCGGGAGTGATGTCATGAGCGGTAACAAATACACGCTTCACATCTTCGGGAATTTCATCTATCTCCTGGAGCGAGCCCTTCTCGGAGATCTTCTCCATTAGTTCTTTTGAATAAAATTTTCCGTCTTCTGCGATTTCTTCAAAATATTTGTTCACATAAAGCAGCTTCTCGCCGTCCATCACATTCTTTATATATACTAATGAAAAGATCGGCTCGACACCGCTTGATGTATCTGCGATCATGCTGATCGTACCTGTGGGAGCAATGGTCGTGGTCGTGGCATTGCGAATGCCTTTTTCTTTGATCTCTTCAATTAAACTCTCCCAATTCAGCTTATAACCTTCCCGCGAAAAAGTGCCTTTTTTATAGATGCTCTGGCTAAAATTAGGGAACGGTCCTTTCTCGACAGCGAGCTGCATTGAGCGCTCTTTCGAGTAATAATCAATGAATTCCATGATCTCTCTGCCGGTATCAGTTGCTTCATCAGAGCAATAAGGAATGCCGAGTTGAAGAAGCAGATCTGCCCAACCCATGATACCCAATCCTATCTTTCGATTCTTCTTAACCTGTTTTTCGATCTCAGGAAGTGGAAATGCAGATCGGTCAATGACATCATCCAGAAAATCTACGGCAGAATAGACAGTTTGCTTGAGAAGATCCCAGTCAATTACTCCGTCTTTAACCATAAGTGCCAGATTTATCGATCCGAGATTACATGCTTCATTGGCAAGCAAGGGCTGCTCTCCGCAAGGGTTGGTCGCTTCGATCTTACCATCTTTCGGTGTAGGATTATATCTCTCCAACCGGTCAAGGAATACGATGCCCGGCTCGCCGTTCTTATGAGCCATTTCAACGATAAGTTCGAATACATCCTGAGCTTTCAGACGCCTTTTGACCTTGCCTGTATGAGGTGCAATGAGCTCATATTCTTCGTTATTTTTCACTGCATCCATAAACGTTTCTGTAAGCCCGACACTTATATTGAAATTGGTCAGTTCCGTATTTTTTTCTTTTGCTTTGATAAAATCTATGATATCGGGATGGTCAATATTGAGGATCGCCATGTTTGCACCGCGGCGTGTTCCTCCCTGTTTCACTGCATCAGTTGCGGAATTGAAGACTTTCATGAAGGTGATCGGACCGCTGGAGACCCCGCTTGTCGATCCTACACGGGCATTATGTTCACGGAGTTTAGAAAACGAAAAACCAGTCCCACCACCGCTTTTATGAATGAGTGCTGCATTCTTGACCGCATCGAAAATGCTGTGCATGCTGTCTTTGATAGGAAGCACAAAACAAGCGGAAAGCTGCTGCAGATCGCGTCCTGCATTCATAAGAGTGGGAGAATTTGGTAGGAAATAGCAGTTATTCATAATGTTGAAATAACGCTTTGCTTTCTCCTTATTCCCTCCTGCAATGTTTTCACTCACGCGGGTAAGCATCGCTTTCTCGTCCTCAATAATATCACCCATCCGGTCTTTTTTGAAATATCTTTTTCTCAGCACTGCTCGAGCATTATCAGAAAGCTCCATTGAATTCCTCCGTGATTAGATTCAGCATCCTTTAGCAGTTAATCTTCAGGATGGTATAATTTGGGATGCTCAATTTTTTTACGTCAAATGCTTTGAATATTTTTTTAATATTCCGTTCCCTCGCGTGCAGGAATATCCATTTGATAATAGTGTTTTATCTCTTCCATACCAGTAACCAGATCAGCAATTTCGATGAGTTCTTCCGAAGCGTATCTACCGGTTATCACGAGTTCCAGCTTGTCTTTGTGCTCTTTTATGAATGGAATAACTTCTTCTAGTGAAACGAGATCAAAGTCCAGTGCAACATTTAATTCATCCAGGATGACCAGATCATATTCCTTGTTTAGGATGACTTCTTTTGCTTTGTGAAAACCTTTTACAGCTTCTTCGATGTCGATCGGTTTGGAATTTTTCTTATCAACAAAATCAGGAGTACCGAACTGAATGATATCAATATTTGGAATATTCTTAAAAAAATTGATCTCACCGTACTCAACATTTTTTTTCATGAACTGAATAAGGCATACTTTTTTGTTATGACCGAGAAATCGTGTTGCAAGCCCGAGAGAGGCAGTTGTTTTTCCTTTGCCGTTGCCTGTGTATATTTGAAGCATATCGTTCCCCTTAAATTAAAATGGTGGGTGATACTGGAATCGAACCAGTGACCTCTA
>CAYUTH010000188.1:0-4509 GCA_964447485.1 uncultured Candidatus Cloacimonadota bacterium
TCTGACCATCTAAAATCACACTTATTGATCTGTCCAAAAATATGATACCACCATAGTTGGCTCTCTAAAAAATTATTAAATTAAACTCTAACTTATTTCAACTCCCTTTTGTATCAGTGGGCTATTCGGGTTGTAAGCGGAAACCAAAGCCCCCCTCTGCTTTGGTGGAGTGTAAACTGTATAAGCTTAAAAGACTCTGCGGAATCGGACGTTGACATAAAATAGATTATATGATATTTGAAGCACAGTTCTTTTACCTGCATTGTTCTCTTAGTGCAAAAATATCGAGATAATCTATTTTATGACACAGCGAAAAGTATATTTTATTATAAACATTGCTCTATGCTTTGAGCGACTTCCGATTCCAGTATCACTAAATAAGTAAATAATATTAGGTTATTGGTAAATTGTTGATATGTTGAAAATCGAGACCTGGGTGTGATATTCTTCTAAGAACCTGAGGACAGATACTATTTAATCAACTCGCCTTTCCCGGGTTTTCTATCTTAACAATATCACTTTATTAACTTCTTTATCAACACCATCAATGCTCATTCTAGTAAAATATATTCCTGAAGATAAATCATTCGCTGGGTGATTGATTGTGTAAACTCCAACATTTTTATCTTCATCCATAAGTGTTGAAACGAGTTGCCCTTTAATGTTGAATAGCTGGATTTTGACTTTACTTGGTTTAAGAATATTAAAACTAACTTTGAGATTATTGATGTTTGAATTAATGGGATTCGGATAGTTTGTGAGATTGTATCCTGATGATTGTACTGGTTCATCTATTGAAACACCTTGATTAAAGTAATAGGCACCCATATCAGCTATAGTGCCATCAGGGTCCAATGGTGAACTTGGGTCTCCCGCATCTATGCAAGGTGACATGGTATAATCTGGTGTTGGATAATTTGCCCAGCTTAAATGATAGTCTCCATTGAGTGGGTTTACAAATAATGGGTCTAATTGAATATTATAATAGGCATCGCAACTATCTCCATTTGCATTTGTTGTTACATTTACTCCCACCCATTGTCCGCAATTATAGAAATTGCCATTTTCATTGTTATAGAAATCAGAATAAGTTATAGTTGTATTTCCCGAAGATAAATAAATACCATAATTGCCTGTATTATCTGAAACTATACAATTTTTTAAACTCGGTGAGGAATTATTATAACAGTAAATTCCACAACCATCATCACCAGTACTATTACTTGTTATAGTTACATTCTCTAAACTAGGAGAGGAACTACGGCAGCAAATCCCACCACCATCATTAGAAGCACTATTACCTGTTATCGTTACATTTTCTAGACACGGAGAGGAAGAAGAACAACATTCAATCCCACCTCCAGAATGAGCATTATTACCTGTTATAGTAACATTTTCTAAACTCGGAGAGGAAGAAGAGCAGTAAATCCCACCACCACCAGAAATACTAGTACTATTATCTTCTATAATCATATTCTTTAAATTAGGGGATGATTCTTTGCAGTATATCCCACCTCCATAAACATCATGCCCATTTTTAATTACCAAATCCTTAATTAATGCTGTATGTACAAAATCAAACTCTAAAATTCTTGATGTTAATTGAGCATCAAGTATTGATGTGTTTTCTCCATTTCCCTGTAAATTCACATAATTACTCCATTTGATAGGAAATGTTTCACCGTTCGTTGAATTGCTATATACGCCTGTAGCAAGATGTATTGTATTTATATTCATACTGTCTGCAAATATTGCAGATAATGCATGCTTTATTGTTCTAAAGGGTTCATCTGCCGATGTTCCAGTATTAGAATCATCTCCATCTACTGACACATACAAATCTGAATTAATCAAATTTCCTTGGACGCAGTATAAAATATCAAAAGTAAAATTGTCTATAGGTGTTGCATAATAATCAGTAGGCGTTAATACTGTAAAAGTATCTACTATTATATCTATTATATCGCAATTATATGTATAAATTTCAACACCAAAACCCCTTATGTCTCTAATTGTATTTGAATAAATATTACATCTATTTGTAGCGTTAAACCTAGGATAGGAATTATCAAGGCAACAAATTCCACCACCGATTTCAGCACAATTGCCTGTTATTGTAACATTTTCCAAACTCGGGGAGGAAGAATCAAGGCAGTAAAGACCACCACCATAATAACCGTTATTATTCCCCGTTATTAATAAATGCTTTAGAGTTGGGGAGGAATGAGCGCATCGAATCCCACTACCCCCAGAGTAATGATAACCACCATTTGTTATTGTAAAACCGCATAAAACTGAAGTTGAATCTTCACCACTTTGAAATGTTACAACACAACCTGAACTGTCACCATCAATGATTGTTTGAGAAATATAAGAATTATCATTTGTAGTTAAATACTTGGAAGCAACTGTAATATTTTTGCCATAAAAATTGATATTTTCTATATAAGTACCAATATCAACAATGACAGTATCTCCCTCAAAACAATTTTCAATACCTTCTTGTATTGTTGTATAATCCCTTGGTATAAAAATATATGAATAAAGTGTAATATCTTGTAAAGTTGTATTTGAATATAGAATGTTATCAATTGAATTAAAAGAATAATAGTCATTCTTTGAATATTTTATGTAATAAAGTCCCGTTTCAATATCAATTGTAAAATATCCATCTGAGTTTGTATAAGTACTATCTATTATGATAGATGGTGCAACTCTTTCAAATAAGACTTTTATGCCATCATGTAATGATTGATTGTAAATGTATGCGTATCCATCTACTGTAATAATTGCCCATAGTGCTTGTGTGCCTAATAGTATTAAGCCAATAATAATTATAATCTTTTTAATTTTACCCACCTTTTATAGTTTTCGTTACGAGTTAATTGTTTTTCCATAATTTTAAATACATACCAAAATTTAATAGAGCTTCAGTAATTTCGAACAACAATAGAATGATTTTATTAAAACTAATTATTTACTGTCAAATTTTTATCTTTCTGTTTATTAAATAATTTTATGTTTTCTATGCTTGCAGAATTTTCTAAATCAATAATGTTTTCAACTCCAGGTAGTATTATGCCATCTAAATAACCTCCTAAGAGCTTTATCTCTTCTCTGGTCATGTTTTTAACTTCCTTTAATACATTTACGGTCATGTCTTTAACATTCAATTCTTTCCTTGATTCGTTCTCACCAAGTAGAAAATGTTGGAGCCGAATTAGTTTATCTAGTTCAGCAATTGAAAACTTGTAATCACCTTCCTCAATTCGTTTATAAATATTTTCAATAGTTAAATTAACAATCATCAAATTTTTCATTCTAATATTAACAGCAATCTTCATCATTTTATCTCTAAGTTTACTTTGAGCTTCTTGGTTAAATTCTTCTCTCAATTGCATCCAATTCTCTTTGGAAGCTCGTTGTCCAATATAGGAATAACTTATCCCAAATTCCTTCTCAAGTGTCCTATAACTTGGCTTATCTTCTCTATAACAATAAGCCTGTTTAATGGCTTCCCAGGGGATACTTTTATATGGTGCGTTGCTCAATGGTTTTTCTCCTTATATTCTCTACGTTACTTGTATATAAGGCACAGAGCAACGTAAAAAAACTAATTAGTGTTGTAAGTCTCATATGACTTCTTTGGTTCGTAGTGGTAAAAAGTGACTTGGTTCTTGAAGTAATTATCAAAATAAACATACACAATTCTACAACAAAGGTTAAACATTTTATTTAAGTTCATTTGTAACCAGTTGTTGGTTTTCTGAAAAATTTATGTTATAAATACCTGGGTCGTTTAACATATTAAGAAACAATTTTATATTTGAATTATCTTTTTCGAAACGTTGTTCAATACAAGAACAATATTTATAGATTAGCTCAGAATCATACTCTGGATTATTTGCAATATTTCGTGCCTCTTTATTATCAAAAATAATTCCATTTATAGCCCTTAGTCTTTTTTCGTATTCTTCTTCTTTAATTTCATCCAACAAAAATTCATTTTTTGGTGGATGTTTTTTAATATCAGAACTTAAAGCATTTAAATTATCAGAACTTAAAGCATTTGGGGGTGTATTTTCCAGTCTCTGATAAATACCATACTCTGGTTTTTCCAGTGTCTGGGATTTCCATATATAGTTTACTTTTATGTACCATCCCTCAATCTTGCCTTTAGGATTCTTTCTTTTAATATTTTCAATTAATCCTAATTCAATCAGTTTCTTTTTATATTTATTAACTGTGTCCTTATTCCACTTTAAACCCTTTGTAACAAAAAAAGTGGTACATTTAATTTGATTCGTTTTTTGTATACTTGCAGTTTTTAAATAAAAGCAATACAGACAAAGTAGTTTAGCTCCACTTGGTTCTTTCATAAAATTATCGAATAGAGGAATTGATAAAACGATAGGTTTGAGTTTTTCAGTTTTATTATTCATTTCAAAATTCAACTAGTGTCATGTCAAGCTTGACAAGTCGCAAGGAAAAATTATTTTTGTCCTCAAA
>CAYUTH010000189.1:0-4397 GCA_964447485.1 uncultured Candidatus Cloacimonadota bacterium
TTGTCCTTTCTAAGTGATTAGACTGTTTAAATGTCAAGTAATTGTGGGATTTATAAAAAAAAGTTATATCCTTTCCCGAAATATCAAAAATCACAATCTGCGTGATATTATTTTTTTAGAAAGAAATACTTTCAAAATAAAAAAAATTGACACATAAATTGCATTTATATATCAGTATAAAAGTAACTATAACATTAATCTTAAAGGAAAATATGATGAAAAAAATATACCAGATTCAAATCGCTTTAAAAAATTTTAAGCCAAGGATATGGAGGAGAATCTTAGTTCCATCAGATGTATTGTTATCAGATTTTCATAAAATAATTCAAACTACAATGGGATGGACAAATTCACATTTGCATGAATTTAATAAAGATAAATTAAGTTATTTGAAAAAAAGTGATAATGACTTTATGTGGGATGACAGGTATCAGGTCGATTACAAAGGTATTAAAATATCCGATTTACTAAAAGATGAAAAGAAAAAAATATTTTACGAATATGATTTTGGAGATGGTTGGAGTCATGAAATTTTACTGGAAAAAATCTTACCCGTTGATAATAAGATAAAATATCCAGTCTGTATTAAAGGTAAAATGAATTGTCCTCCTGAAGATTGCGGCGGTGTATGGGGGTATTCGGATATGTTAGAGATATTAAGCCAACCCAACCACGAGGAGCATGAGGAATTTATTGAAGCTTATGGAGACGATTTTGATCCTGAATATTTCGATAAAGACGAAGTAAACGAACTACTGAGAGAAAAAAATTATGGGTGTTGGTAATTATAAATCCCTTTGACATTTATGTATAATACACTTGTCACAAGCTCTGTGACTTATGAATTGTTGAATCACTTGTTGGGAAAAGTATTCAATTATTCATTTAACCTAAAGTACGGTAAAAATTGACAGTGAAACTTAATTTTACCAGAAAAAGAAAAAGATTATGTGGAGATATGAACATGCGGTTTATACTCAGGATCAAAAGCGATTGATAAAATTGAAATATATATGGATTCCATATATACCAGCGTTAGCATAAAGATTAATGAACAACATACATTTACCTATCTGATAATATGAAAAATAAGAATTATTTAAATAAGATTATATTTGCAGTAATTATTTTTGGAATTGTCTATCTTATTATTTGGTTAATTTTTGTTATTAATGGTCCATTTAAAATTGGAGATGATCTCAAGAAAAGTGATTGGTTAATTTTTTTGGGTGGCTATCTATCTTTTGTAGGAACAATCAGTGTATCTTATTTAGTTATAGTGCAAAACAAAAAGTATCATGAAACCGAACAGGAGAAATTACGCTATAGTCAACTACCATACATAAAAATCAAATTAGCTGATAAATCTAAGTTAATCCCAGATAGTCACGGCAATTATCTATTGGACTATCCTTCGATGGTCTTTGACAATGGCAAATTTGTATGGAAAGGCTCCAATACAGGTGGTATGCGAGTTTTAATACGCAAAGATCAGATTGATCGATTACCTGTTTATGGGATTCAAAACATAGGTCTTGGACATGCAATGAAAATTTCTTTAAACACAAGTGAATCAGAGTATTCCTATCGGAATCACTTAAAAATAGAGGAAACATTATATTTTATAATTGATGTTGCTTCATTGGAGAGAAAATCACAAAAGAGTATATTTTTCGTAAAATTTTGTGATATTTATAATAACCAATATCAACAAAAATTATCTTGTGAGTTTAATATTATTGATACAGAATTTGATTTTACACTTTCTCAAGACCAATTTGAACCCGAATTATTAACATAATCCTTGTGCTAACAAGCAGCATAGCCAATAAGGGATTCGGTGGTTTGTGGAGGTTCGTAGCCCGCTTCAAATTTTTTATGTAACTTGATAGGTGAATCGTCCACAATTGCCGACTTCCCGTATGTGTAGCAGTTCCAAGAAAAATACCACAAAATATAAGAGAGGAAAAGGATGTCATCGAATAAAGACTTTATTGATTTCATAGTAGATCAGATAGACAGTTCCGGCACAATTACTTACAAAAAAATGTTTGGTGAATATGCAATTTATTGTGACAGAAAAGTAGTTGCCCTCGTATGCAACAATCAACTTTTTGTAAAGTCTACCGAAGGTGGAAGATCATTTATCGGGGATGTTGTTGAGGCGCCAGCATATCCTGGGGCAAAATTAAGTTTTCTCATTGATGAAAAATTAGAAGATCGAGAATGGATTAGCGAATTAATACGAATAACAGCTAGAGAACTACCAGAGCCAAAACATAAAAAAAGAAAATAATTGGGAATCAAATCGAAATTGAAGTATGTAAAAACTCAATATTTGATTTTGTAGAGAAATTTTATGTGAAGTATGTAAAAAGGTGAAACGATCATTCGAACATTTCACCTTTATATATTTTAGATTAATCTCTATTATGCTGTCTGCTTAGGTGGTTTTACACGTGAGATGATACCTGCCGCGACAATACACAATACACCGCAAATGATGAATGCCAGCGGGAAGTTGCCCATATCTCCAAGTTTTCCACCAAGGATGGGACCAAAGATACCGCCAACACCATAAGCAAGGAAAACCCAGCCGTAATTTTGTCCAATATATTTTGTGCCGAACGTGTCCGCAGTAATTGTTGGGAAAAGTGAGAAATTACCACCAAAGTTAAATCCGATAAGCGCTGCACCAATGTAAAGAAGTGCTGGAATACCGGCAATCCACTGGAAAACGATCACGAAGATACCCTGAGAGAGCATCATAATAACGATGGATTTTTTTCTTCCGAGTTTGTCACTTATCGCACCCCATGCAATTCTACCAAGACCATTCGCCAGTGAGAAAAAGACAGCCATTGCAGTACCTGCAATACCGGAAGCAACTGCTTCACTGATACCAGCTCCCATTAATGCCTGCATCGGAAAAAGTTTCATTAAACCAATACTCATAAGCCCGGCGCTTGCACCAAATACAAATGTAAGCAGGATCATATAAAATTGAGGTGTTTTAAGCATCTGACTGCTCTTCAACTGGAATTTTAAATCATCTACCTTTTTCTCTGCTTCTGTGGGCACCCATCCTTCAGGTTTCCAATCTTTTGGCGGGAAAACCATCCAAATACTCCCAATAAGAACAGCAAGGAAAAAGATAATGCCGTAGATTGAAAAAGTTTTGCTCAAACCGTATACGGCAATCAAATTGCCCCATGAACCAGCCAGCTTGACCCAGAGCAATGCACCAAAACCAAAACCTGCGACTGCCAGACCGGTGATGAGACCTTTTTTATCAGGGAACCATCTCATGCCAACTGCGATAGGAACCACATACGCAAGTCCAATGCCTGAACCGCCGATGATGCCGACAAAAAGGAATACGAGCCAGAAGTTAGTACCTCCGAATAGACCTGCCAAAAAGTAACCGAGTCCGAGAACGACACCGCCAGCAATTGCAAGTTTTCGTGGTCCGAATTTGGGCATTAACCGTCCGGCAATGACCATCACAATTGCAAACAGCGCCAATCCTGCTGCAAAAACTGCTTGTGTTTGAGTTCGAGACCATCCAGCGTCAACAAGAGGTTTTGTGAAAACTGACCATGCATAAATTGCGCCAAGACAAAGCTGAATGATAATCGCTCCAACCACAGCAGACCATCTATTCATAATTTTCTTTTCAGCCATTTTTTCTCCTAATTTATTTTGATTAAGAAAAGCCGGAAAGGCAAGGCAGCAAATCCGGCTTTATTATTTTTGATATAATTAGTCGTTCAACTTGCGTTCTGCAATGAGGTTTTCAACCACACTCGGATCAGCAAGTGTCGTCACGTCACCAAGATTACTCGTATCTTTTTCAGCAATCTTACGTAAAATACGACGCATGATCTTTCCTGAACGAGTTTTTGGAAGTGCAGGAGCCCATTGAATTGCCTCTGGAGCAGCAATAGGACCGATTTCAGAACGAACATGTTTGATAAGCTCTTTCTTCAATTCATCTGTGGGTTCGATATGACCGACAAGGGTCACATACGCATAGAGTCCCTGACCTTTGATCTCGTGAGGAATTGGTGTCACTGCTGCTTCTGCAACTGCGGGGTGACTTACGAGAGCGCTTTCAACTTCCGCTGTTCCAATACGATGACCGGAAACATTCACCACATCATCGATTCTTCCCATCAACCAATAGTCGCCATCTTCATCGATTCTGCAACCGTCACCTGCGAAATAGATATCATCAAACATTGTGAAGTACGTATCAATAAATCTTTCATGATCACCCCACATTGTTCTCATCATACCAGGCCAGGGTTTTTTAATGCAGAGTTTTCCGCCTTCATTTACATCGCATTCTGTCATGTCATCTCTGAGTACAACGGGTTCAACACCAAAGAAAGGTT
>CAYUTH010000190.1:0-4393 GCA_964447485.1 uncultured Candidatus Cloacimonadota bacterium
AATCTTGCGCTACTTACGGCATCAATCTTGCAGTTCACCCGACTCATCTTTGCACGCTGAGTCGTGTTCGGGAGGGTAATGCTTCCGTCACGGAGTGGTCCATGACGGCTCAGGATAAACAGATTTTATTTATACTCTATTTCTTGTCTCATTAATTTAATTATATCTTTATTTAACGTCTCAAATCTTAACCACCGTTTATTATGTCCTAAATTCTCAAATTGTCTCACAATAGAATTGGAATCATTAGGTGAAATCAAACTTAAAGACTTTTGCATTTCAGTATTAAAATCAGTCGTCAACTGCTCAAGTTCATCAATTTTTAGAGCTAATTCATCAGAACAAATTAACAATAATGAGTTAAGTTCTTGTTTTAAAATCAACAAAGGTTCAGAAGCTCTTTTTGCAAGATTTATCAGCTTTTCATTAAAATGAATTAAAGCATTATTAATTGAAACTTCGTCCCCAGTTAGCGCAATTTTCAAAAAATCAGAGCTTATCCCAAAAATCATATTTGGATCAGTTCTAACATTTTTCATTAATTCATCAGATTTCTTCATATAAGCTGAATATGCTTCATATTTTCTGTCAACACGTTTGTCTTTTCTTTGATATCTACGTTTTAATAGAAATTGAGTAATTCCAAAAATCCAGCCTAGTAAGCTAATAATAATATAAACTATTTCTTTACCTTCCATATTAATCCAAAATATTTCTTAGCTATTATTACCTTGAGATCAACATCTATAAAAAATATTTCATTTAATCCGCAAATTAATATTTTCATTTTATCCTTCAATCTATGTATAAAATATATTTACTTCATTAGTTGTCAACGAAAAGAGCACTTCAAACAAGCAGAAGAGCTACAATAAGTATAGTAAAGGTTTACTCTCATCAGACTTTTGGTTTTGCGATGTAGGTATTTTCAACTAAAATAATACTGTTAATATTAGAGAAAATTTTATCGACAAGGTTATCAATGATTAAGTTTCTTTCTTTAACGATTTTGGTATATTCTTTTTTCAATTTTTTATAATCATCTTGGAAAAAAGCATTTTGTAATCCCGGATACTTCTCAAAATCTTCATTCAATAAATAACTCAATAATGAGTAGTTTTTTATTTCTGGATTGGACATTCTTCGTTCATGAACATGTAAAGATCTTTCTTGAACAAAATCATTCATTGTTTTAGAGATGGTAGTATATAATTTACTAAATTCTGAACAAGCATCGTCAAAGTTTACTTCGTTCTTATATAGTTTTTTAATAATATTTAAAAAGGCATTTAATCTCTGTTTTAATATGTATAATTCATGGCAGTAGTTTTCATAATGATACCGAAGCATGTCATATCTGTAATTAATATTCTTAGTATTTGGAGACCAACTAATATATTTGGATATTTTTGTTAGACGGTCCAAAGAGTCCCTTATTTCAAAAAATGAATATGATATTTTGATAAAATATGAATATTCAGGTTTCAATATCTCAGTTTCTGATTCTGAATTAATGAAGTCACTCAATACCTTAAGCCTATCAAATTCAAAAAGAATAGCATTATAAAAAATTACAAATTCATTCATTTAGACATTGCAACTTTTTTCGACAATCTCAATTTCCTCTTCATTTAAACCGTAAAGCTCATAAACCATTTGATCTATTTCTTTGTCGGTTTGATCAATTTGCTTTTGTAATTCATTAATTTCATCTTTGTAACTATTAAAATATTCTTCCCATTCGTCTTGCTGAGAAAGAGTTAATTTTATTTTATTCTTGTTCAATTCTGCAATTAAAGTTTTGAAATCATGATCATAAAATGCTTTTATTTTATTGCTCAATTTTTCAATCTCAAAACTGGTTTCAAGCCGATGCAGGAATTTATTTATCTTTTCTTGTTTTTGTGTATTTAAAGAAAGCATTAGTTCGGCTTTTTCGATGAAGGGTTGTTGAGATTCAAGAGAAATTCTTTTAATTGGTATATTTTTTATTAACTTTGAGTTAAAACTTGGATAACTTTTATTGTTACTTTTTGGAGAGTGAGTAACAATGTAATATGACAATAAATTTGAGTTTAAAAGTGATAATAAATACTTTAAAGTATATGCTTCATTTTTTTTTATAATTACAGCTGCTATATTTTTAACGACAGCAGGTTCACTTATAAATGTAGAAAAAATTCTTGGATTTATTATTTCTCTAACAATTACTTTTGGCAAATCAAAAATCCTCTTATCACGTGGTTCTGCAAGGCATTTACCATAACAGATAAATTCTCCTTTCGGTTCATAATTATATCTATAAATCCCTTGTGAAATAAAAGGATACTGAAATTTATCTGATTTCTCTTTTGAAATAAATACATTATTAAGTTTTTCTAGATTTGATTGTTTTGGATTACCTTTACCTTTTTGATAAACTTTTACTCCCATTACTTGATCATAAGCGTCAATTAATTTTATTGTATCTTGAAAATCAAAGAAATTACTACTTGGAATAAACGTATTTGAAAAATCGGGCTTTTGATTTTTAAAATTATTAGATAAAAATAATTCTTCTTGTTTCCTTTTGTCTGTTTTATCTGAAATATCTAAAAATAAAAAATTAGAATTTATATTTCCTTTCTCAAAAAGAATAATAATTGCAGTAGGCAAATTAACTTCATCAAAAATACTATCACCTAATTTAATGTTTGATACACTTTTAAAATTTTTAACAACATATTCTCGTAAATCCCTAAAATATTCTTTTTCTAAATATGAGTCTGGCATAATATAACTCATAACAGCTGAATTTTTTAGAAGAGAAATCCCTCTTTGAACAAAATATTTGTACGAGTCTATATTACCAAAACTGGTTTCTTTATATTTTTGTTTTAACCAATTCTTATGATCTAAATTTGCACCATACGGAGGATTTCCGATCACCACATCAAAACCACCATTATACTCAAATCTGAAAGCGTGCTCTATCGAGCAGGTCATTTTGTCTATAATTGCATTCAATTTTTTATTTTCAGGCAATTCGTGCTTTTTCCTGTTGTTCCGAATATAGTTCAGTGTATTGCTCAGCTGCTCATCTGTTACTATTTCTTTTCTCCCGAATTTCTGCGTCCATAGCGGGTTGTATTTATTCTTTTTTTCCGGCGAGTTTGCCGAAGACAAGGGGACATGTCCCCTTGTTCCCGATGTTTCGGGAGAGGAAGATATCCTGTCTTTTCCGGAATCTGTCTCCGAGAGAGCATGTCCCCTTGTTCCCGCTATTTCGGGAGAGGAGAGTATCCCGTCTGTTGCCAAGGGGACACGTCCCCCTGTTGTCGTTGTCGTAGCTGCGGGAGTAGAGAATGTTTCGTTCGTAGCGGGAATGGTTATCCCTTTTTCTATATTACATTTTCGAGCACTTATAGCTTTTATTTTCCCGACTATTTTCGGCATTTCGTCTTCTTCACAAACCAGTATCATGTGCAGATGATCACCGCAGATATTATAGGCAGGAATATTTAGTTTATCTTCTTCTATTATCTCAGCAATTGCTTCAGTAATGTTCATTTCATCTTTTTCTGACAGCCATACAGGTTCAGCCAGTTTAACGTGGTTATCGAGCATTCGTTGTGAATAACGTGAATTATGCGTTGCTGTTGTGATATGCCAGGTTTTCTTTTCTTTTATGGTGAATACTTGAGGAAACTCTTTATACCAGTCGAAAGCTTTTTCTCCTGCAATTTCTGGATCATCGATTAAAGAATTTCCACATTTAATGTGTTTGCTCAAATCGGTTAATTTTCTGCCTTTTTTAGCAGTTTTCAACCAAAGAGAGAGTTTGGCAATTTCAACGGATTCTTCGTTAATATCCACACCATAAAGATTATTTTCCAAAACTGCCGTATCAATATCAAAAGCAACTAATTGATCCTTTCGTAAATCAGTTTCGAGATCAATAATAAAATTGTGTTCATCGATTAAGAAGTTCAGCGCTTGATTCAGAAATGCTCCGCTTCCGCAAGCAGGATCGAGAATTGTAAGAGAAAGAAGCCACTCTTTGTAATTTTCAAGTTTATCGTAAAGCTGCTCACCTTTTTGGGAAGGAATTGCGGTGGTTTTGCGCCCTTTTTTAAAATATGTTTCATCAACTTCAAGATTATTCAATTGAAGCTCGTTTCTCTTCTCCGCACAAAGTGTGCCGACAGTATTTTCAACAATATATTTAGTGATATAATTCGGAGTGTAAAAAACGCCTTCTTTTTTCCTGCGTGTTTGTTTTTTATCAAACAAAGGGGTATACCCTTTTGCTACCAATATCTCTGCATTTAATTTTTCAATATCGGTTAAGCTATGCTCGAAAATATGACCTAAAATATTCACATCGATTTCAGAATCAAAATCATAATTTGAG
>CAYUTH010000191.1:0-4290 GCA_964447485.1 uncultured Candidatus Cloacimonadota bacterium
GTTCCCATTCATGTGAATGAAACGGTGTGTGTCCACCAGCTTCGACCTCAAACATACGCATAGCAAAATGAGGAGCGTTATCCTTTTTTGAAATAAGCCATCTTATCTTTGTTCTATCTGCACCCTCTATATTCACGTCTTCCAGAAGGACATCGTTGAAATGGGTGATTTTCATGGTTACCTCCAGATTTCTGAGCACCATTTAATTGTGATGTATTTATTAACTTTATTATTTCGAAGCAAAATCTACAAACCGTGTGCCTGAACGTCAATTTTTTTTATGATTTCACAAAACTAATATGTAACTTCAAAAAGATAGAGCCCTTGAGGGGGAGCTGTCATACCAAGGAGATTATAATCCTGAACGGATAATATTTTATCTATATAATCCGGTTCGAGCCCTTCGTGTGAAATATGTAAAAGAGTGCCGACAATCCTTCGAACCATATTATGCATGAACCTGTTTGCAGATATTGTAAAAATGAAATGAGTGTCGGTCTCACTCCAATCTGCGCTATCAACAGTACATAATGTTGAGGGAAGCTGAGATGTGTCATGAGCAAAGACGTTATAGTCATGTGTGCCTAGTAAATATTTCGAAGCTTGTTGCAACAGGGATAACGAGAATTTTTTGTGAGGAAAATATGAAGCATAGAATCGCTCAAAAGGAGAGAATTCTTTCATGATCTTATACATATACGTTCTTTTATTTGCAGAAAATCTCGCATGAAAAGCGTCATCCACAAGGGAACATTCTTTGATGTAAATCGCTTTATTGATGATACTGTTGACCGCAGCGACTATATTCTCCGACTGCATTCTCGTTCCTGCTTCAAAATGAGCATACTGATTAAGTGCATGCACCCCTGCATCAGTCCTGCCAGACACTGTAAGTGGAGTTTCAGTTTTAAAAATTCGAAAAAGAACCTCTTCCATGACCTGCTGAATTGTGAGCGCATCTTTCTGTATCTGCCATCCATGAAAAGGATGTCCGTCATAACTGAATCGGAGTAAAAATTTTTTCATAGCAGGATAAGTCCGATTTGTATGAGAAGCAGAACGGGCAGAAGGAGATCCCGTGCATAAAAAGAGTGTGAAAATTCGCTGTTGATCAAGCTTTCCGCTGGAGCAGAGTAGATATGTACTTTTTTAAGCGACCTGCTTACAATAAGAGGGAAAAGTTCAGTTATGTCATTCAGTCCAATTCCCCTTTTTATATGATACTTATACAACTTTATCGTATGAGAATATTCACGATAAATTATGGGAAGAAATCGAATAATGCCATAGAGAAAAAGTGTTGATGAATTGCGTATTTTACGCGGGATCACTTTGCCCATTTGTATGAGGAATGAGAATGCCGAAGTTGATCTCACGAGTACAACAGTATAGCATATCATAATTGAGATCGAACCTATTATCATGAGGTCCTTGTGCCAGGGATTTCCAAAGAAATAACCAATGAGAAAAATCGACAGTAAGAGTGGAGAAATACGTATGAGAGTATTTACAGCAGCGATAAGATTTGCTGGGAATATCATCAATGACAGACCCAGAATAATAAGCACAGAAATCAATAAAAGATTATTGTGAAATAAGAAGAGAAAAACGATCTGTGAGATAATAAATAAAATTTTTAGAAGTGGATTAAGATGGTTAAGCATGAGAAGAAATTATTGTTTAGGAACCTCCATATTTTTTTCCGGTTCTGGAATTATGAGAACACTATCTTCTTCAATCGAGACCTGAATTGAGTCGATAATCGAGAGAGTATCCTGAATTGTATATAAAGAATCCGCAATGAAGGTGCTGTCCTGCACGACAATCATAGAATCGACTATCACAGTGGTATCTTCTTCCACTTCAAAAGGAATGAAATGCTTTCCATCAAAGAAATCAGTGACCTCGTTTTTCAGTTGATGGTCAGGATATTTTGTGAAAAGCTCTACTAAATATGGTCTGGCTGAGGTGGTATCTTTGCTCTCTTCTACATAGAGATAGGATTTCAAATATAATGCCTGCGGATAGACTTCTGTGGAATCATAATTCAATAAAATTGTATCTAAATATGCATGGCTTTGTTCGAGTGTTACAGAATCAAAATAAAAGTCCAATGCTTTGTTCAAATACTGCTGTGCATAGTGTTCATCGGGATCTACCAGCTCGTATGGTTCGTTGTTGATAAGCTTTTTTGCTGCAATCGTATATTTTGATTTCGGATAATCAGTTTCAAGAAGAAGGTAAATTTCTGAAGCTTGATCCGCATCCTGAAGTTTCTTCTGATAGGTCCAGAGTTTCATAAAAAGTGCTTTTGCAATGATCTCTCTTTCGAATTCCCGAATAGTATTATTAAGATTCTCTATTTTCACGAGGAGCTGCTGCTTGGTAGGAACAAGAATTTTCTCTGGCTCCATAAGGGTGCTGTCTGCCATCGTAGTATCAACAAACACGCTGTCTGTAAAAGATGTATCAATTACGGTTATTCCTCTGACACTATCCGCAAGTGTTGTGTCAGGTATGACAATAAGGATCGAGTCATTTTCGACCTGCGTCACTGCCGTGGAATCAACGACGACTATCATGGAATCAATGACTGCTGCCACAGAATCAATATTTTGTGCGACGATGCCTACTTCCAGAGAATCAGAAATATAAAGGGTGTCGTTAGCAGTGTCGATCGAGTCCTGTTCGGGGTAGTAAAGCATCATAACTTTATTCAGGGAATCAAGCTCCAGCTTGAGAAGAGGAAGCCGTTCAAGGATTTCATTGTACATTGCAAGTGCAGAATCCGGCTGGTTAAGATCGAAATTATAGTACTCAGCGAGCTGAAATTGGAACTCAACGATCTCTTTTATCTGGCTGCTGCTTTGAATGGTCTGATAACTGATGAGTTCCTGTGCAATTTTCAATTTATTATTAGCCTGATCGACCAGTCTTTCACTAAGCTGCTTTATGGTGACAGCTTTGAATTTTTCCACAGCCAGTTCATAATCCTGTAACACACTAAAATAAATATCAGCCCAGTAATAGTTGATTTCGGATACTATTTTATTTCCCTTATTGTTTTCTATGATCGTCTCAAATAATTTGAAAGCTTTTTCCGTATTTCCAAGATGGGCTTCACAGAGAGCTATATACATTCTTATTTCCGGAAGTCTGGAATAATCAACTTCAGTTTCATTTAACCTTTCAAATACAGGGAGCGCTTCTGCATAATTTCCGGTTTCCAAAAATATATTCCCGATATAGAATAAGGCATCAAGTTGATATCTTTTGGTTGGTTTTTCCGCAAGAAAATTTCGGAATGCAAGCTCCGCATTGCGATATTCTGCATTTATATATACTATTTCTGCGTAGAGGAACATTGCCCTGAGATGAGGTTTCCTTTTTAGATTGGTGTTGAGCAGCTCCAGAATTGTATTCTTGGCATCATTAAATTTATTCTTTTTGATGTAATAATCAGCCAGATCAAAGTATGCGTCTGTGCGAACTTCCTGAAATCTCGGGTTCGTGAAGATCGCCGAGAATTGTTTCATGGCTTCATCATATTCTTTCATCCCAAGATAGGTCTTGGCAAGATAGAGTTTAGCAGTCGGATAAAGTTCATATTTGTTGTAATACTTCTCATATTCCTGGAATTTACGAAGAGCTTTTATATAGTATTCTTGCTCATAATAGCATTGTCCCATAAGCAGGATCGCATTGTCGACCCATTTATTCGTGGGATATTCCTGTATGATGTAAGCGCACTTGCCAACTGAGGTTTCGAATTTCGTGTCGATGCCAGGAGTTACCTTTCCGTCATTCTTTTCTTTCGCATTCATTGCTTCTGCGTAGTATTTTTGAGCATTATAAAAGATATTATAATAGACACAACCTGCGAGCAAAAACAGGATTGAAAATATTAAAAGAAATAAACGGGTTTTCATTTATTTTATTCTAAGCTGCCCACCACTTTTTCTACCTCTTCAAGAATTTCGCATGATTTTACAAGTTCTTTCATATTTGTGTGGTCGGGATAAAGAGGTCTGTCAATATCGAGGAAATCAACATATTTTCGTATGACTTCCTTTGCCTTCGTGACACCAGCGCCAAATTTGTATTCCTCTTCGCGGAAATCAAGCGCTTGTGCAGCAGCCATGAATTCGATGCCAAGAATACCGTATGCATTGTCCATGATCTGGAAATTCTTGATTGCAGTATTCATTCCCATTGAGACAAAATCTTCCTGATCAGCAGCAGCTGGTATAGACTGAACTGAAGCAGGAGCTGAAAGGATTCTTTGTTCAA
>CAYUTH010000192.1:0-4250 GCA_964447485.1 uncultured Candidatus Cloacimonadota bacterium
TTTTATCTTTTTGCCTTAATAAATAAAATAGCGGAGGTGCTATGAAAAATTATAAATGGTTTTTTATGCTAATTCTCTTAGTTCTCTTCTCAAGTTCTTTATTTGCTCAGGGTGCGTGGCATCCTGAAAAAACCTACTGGCCGAGAACGCTTATTGACAGCAGCCAGACAGCTATCAATGAGGTAAAAGCTCGAGTTACAGTCGAACCTTTCCTTTCAATTTATAATACTATTAAAATAAAATCAGATGTAGATTATGCAACCTGTACAACAGAAGTTCAAAAAGCAGTTGTAGCTCGTTGTGCTGCATTCCGTTTCTTTATTGATGATGTAACTGAATACGGAGATAAAGTAATGGATTATCTCCTTGTGATGCAAAGGGAATCCTATTCGAATGTAGAAGAACAATATAAAAATATTCTCTGGGACTCGGAATTGCTCTCGCTTGCATGTATTGCCTATGATTTTTTAAAGGGAAACGACTATAATTTTGCAGGGGATGAAGCAACGGTTCGTGCGAGAATCCAGGATATTGCTGGAGAAATGTATTATGATCTCGTTTCAAGCGACCCATGGGCAAATTGGTTGCATTGGTTATGGGACGTAGGGTTTGGAGAACAGATAAACTATGGTGTGAAATTCGCTTCTGCGCTTGGTCTATGTGCGATAGTTCTCAACACAGAAACAACCTCCGATACTGATAAACAACCCGAAACCTGGATAAATTATTGCATGCAAAAAACAAATATGCAATTCAATGATTGGCTCTCGAATGAACAAGGGATGTGGGCAGAAGGTCCACACTACCTTTCATTCACTGCTTCCAGTTTCCTGCCTTTTGCACTATCTCATAATAATTTTGTAAATGGACAATCTGAAGATTACGATGGTGAATTCCTACCCCCACTCACACAGAATGCAAATTTCCAGGCAATAACAGAATGGGGAATAAAAATTCGCCAACCGAACGGTGCACGTCCCAATTTTGATGACAGTTTTCTCAATCCCTTCTTCTTCAATGGAATGCTTGCACCGATATATGCCAATGATGTGCTTGCATGGGATTTCGTTGATAGTTCAGAGCCCTATTTTGTGGGTGCAACTTCCGGCAATATCGATGTAGAGATGATATGCACCTATGATGATATTGCTTTTCCCGGAAACACACCTCCTAATTTTCCTCCTACACAAATCATGCCGGATGCCGGACAGGCGGTATTCCGAAGTGATTGGGGAGAAGACGCAGTGTATATGTGTGCTCTTGCTGAGAATGGACAAGCTCGCGAAGGCGGACGCACGCACGAACATCCCGATAACGGCAGTTTTGTTATCTATGCATTGGGTGAACTGCTTGCAATGGATTCCGGTTATATCAGCTGGGAGAAAAGAGACAGTGTTCGTTATGCAAAAAATCACAGCATGATACTGGTGGACGGTGAAGGTCCACCTGCTGCAACCCTTACCACTGCAGAAGGAACAGATGCAACTATTGGTATTTATTATGATACAGATGGTTTAGATTATGCTCAAATATCCACTAATTATCAGGATACAGATTTTTTGAGAACGTTCACCTTTATTAACGATTCATATTTTACGATAACTGATTTTATTGGCTCCTCAACTACTCATGATTATTCATTCCTTCTTCACGGAAACGGAGGAGGAACTACTGGTTTTGCTTTCACTCCTACTGCAAACGGTTCAATCTATTCTGTGAGAGATGTCGACCTGAACTTCTTTATCAATTCCGCACATCCGATAATTCTCGATAATTATGATGATTATCATGATGACGGGACGTATGATGTGCCGGCAACCCATACGGTTACGAGGGCACAAGTAAATGCCCGATTCGGACTTTTCACTTCCTTCCTTATACCCACGCTGGCAACTACAGAAGATATTATCTATACTCCAATAAACACAGATAGCACTTGTGGAGGTACAATAGAGATGGGCGCAGAGAAAGCAATCCATATGGGAAATGGCGGCAATTCTTTACAAACCATAGACTTCTTTGGAACTTCACTGGGGTATGATTCGATGATCCTTAATGTTGTGAGAACTGGGGATATTCCCAGAAATATCCAGTTCACCTGGGGTCAAACCTTCAATTATGGCAGCACACCACTTATTTATAGTGATGTTGTTAACACTATTGCTTTGAATATTGGTGCAGCATCTGCAAACGGTTATGTTGACGAAGCATCCACCATTGAATTCTTTACTGGAAACGAGCCCACTGCTGTAACAGGCGGTACCTTAATCGGTTTCTCTGAAGGGATTTCTACAATATCATTTAGCCAAGGCAGCAATTTCACGATTGATGTAGTCTGGTCACTGGACTATGCAGTAAATCCTGATCCTACTCCAAATACTTATAATCTTTCTATATATCCCAATCCTTTCAATCAAACAAATGAAATATCCTTTAATCTTACTGTTCCGCAAAATGTCAAAATTGAGGTGTTCAATCTAAAAGGACAGAAAGTTACAACTCTTACTGATGAAGATTATGGATTCGGTTCCCATGCAGTAGTATGGGATGGAAGAAACCAGTCCGGCAAGAATGTTGCAAATGGAACATATTTATACAAAATACATTTTGATAAACTGGGTACAATTTTAAGAAAAGTAAACATCCTAAAATAAAAAGAAAATGCTAAACCACGAAATACACGAAACACAAGAAATTAGTAAAATAACGTTTAAAAGAATACTTTTCCTTAAAATCCGATTTCGTGTTTTTAGTGCTTTTCGTGGTAAAAATATTTATCTGCAGGAGAAAATATGAAAAAAAATTATATCTTTCTACTTTTTTCTGTCGTACTATTGATTTTTAGTTCGTGTACGATAAAAAAATGGGATCCGCCGGAATGGGATGTCACTCTTGAGATCCCACTGATCAACGAACGGGTTTATATGCACGAACTCGAAGATACGACGGACACCTACATTATACGATTGGACAACGATACCCTCTTCTTTTCAATGTCAGAAGATATCGAGTCCAAGAATGTCGGTGATGAACTCCGGGTTGATGGAAAGACTGAAACGATGGATAAAGAGATCGGAAACGAACTCGAGATCGCTGGTCGTGATGAAAACTTTAATGTCAGTGTCGGTGATAAATTGAATATTAACGGACAATCACAGTATTTTGAACGTGCCCTTGATAAGATTGAGGTTGAAGAAACCGGTAATTCCTATTCAAAAGTGTTTGTCCTCGCTTTTGCTCGTTCACAAATACCTGGTGCCGGTCCGATCTATAATACACCAATTCCACCAATTTATAATTTCCCACCTATTGACACGAGTTTTTCTATTTTTGAAAACAATAATGTCGAGTATGTTGTTATTGATTCCGGTTTTGCATATATTGACTTCACAAATAATACGGAACTTCCGTTGAGTTCTACAAATCCAAATTATTACATGAGTCTCGCAATTTATAGCGGAGGATTACCTGCACTTGTTGATCCGATCATTACTTATGAGATCGATCACCCGATTCCTGCGGGAACTACTGAACATATATCGTTGGATCTTACCGGCGCTCAAGTTTATCAAGATAATTATCTTCGCGTACTCCTTTCTACCGATGGCACTGGCGGTCAGCCCATCGATGTGCTCGAAGCGGATAATTTCTTCGTTACATTCAGTGTTTCTGATATGATCGTGAGTGAAGCAAGCGCAAAACTTCCTGAAGAGAGGATCAATCATATCGAAGCTATCTCGATAGAAGATGCTGCCGAGGAAATTTATCTTGTGTCTGCAACAATTGATAGTTGCATTGGGAATATTCATGTTGATAACTACCTTCCGATCGATGCCCATGTTATCATTAACTTTGTAGAACTACTTGATGGCACAGGAAATCCCTATGAGGTCGAATTTGATATTGATGCAAGCTCTACACAGAATGATTTTCCTTTGAATTTCGAAAATTTCCAAATAGTATCGACCCGTGAAGATGTTATCGACTCGCTTCATTTCTCTTACAAAGTAATAACAGATTCATCCAATGATTATGTTACAATTTCGGAAGATATGATCGTCTCAACGGATATACAGTTTGGAGAGATGAAATTCCGGGAAGTGACAGGTTATCTTACTCAAACCTTTACGCAGGATGATACTCTTTCTCTCGCAGATGCAACAGATAAGATACTTCTTCAGGAAGCTAATATACGCAGCGGAATGATGAATATTGATCTGTCGGGTCTGAGTTTTGATCCAAACATTACA
>CAYUTH010000193.1:0-4213 GCA_964447485.1 uncultured Candidatus Cloacimonadota bacterium
TTTTGTAATAATACCTTGCTTTTGACGGAAATTCTTTATTGAATCCGCCCATGTGATAAAGTCTGGGTTATCAGGAACGACAATAAGATATTCGCAGCCATCATCCTTTGTAGAGGTGTAAGAATAATCTTTCTCGGGAATTGCATCATAGTTAAGCAGTGTCTGTCTGTAGATAGGATCCCACCATTTACTGCGAAGCCTGTCTTCACCAAATTGCCCGTTACCGCCGATAAAATTTAAATCAATCTGCATATCGCGATATACGATCATTTCTTTTGTAACAGGATTGTATTGGAATGGTGTTATACCAATGATCACGACATCGACTCCACGAATTTGTTTAACATCGGAAATCATAACAGGATTTGCGGGATAAAATTCATTTTTTGAGTAAATCTGCATATCCTTGTTATAATCAAGAGGTCCATCTTCAGTATCAAGTGGAATGCGGAAAGCAGGTGCGATATCCATATTCGGAACGATTTCGGTACGATAATCAACAATGTTGAAAGAGACCGAAGCGCCTTCCGGAATTGCAATAAATCTGCTCATGCCGGGAAGATCAGGTGCGCCTTCATTATTGGGAAGGAAAACACCGGGGATGTGAATACTTTGAAGAGTTTCGCCATCTACTTCTGCATCAGTAGTAAAATACTCCTGAACAGAGAAGTTGAGAGAAAGGTCAGAGGAATTTTGCCGCAGTATGCTGAATCCATGATCTCCCCAACTGTCATTATATTGCTTTGCATAAGCAATTGAAGAGAAGATAATAAGGCAAAAAGCCATTAAAAGAGCAATCTTTTTCATCAATATCCTCCATTGATTTTGATTAGATTTTTCATTTTTATTTTTTATTCAAAAATTTTTGATTAAAAAACCGACTACACGAAACTATGTCAAGTTTATATAAGAGATAATAATATTTTAAGGAAAATAAAGTGTGTAAACATATATCTACCAGGGGCTTGTTATGTCGTAGAGGGCTGCGTGAAGAATGTTGTTTTCTGAGAATATGAAATATATGTAATATTTTCCAGCTTCAAAAGGAACTTGCTTGACTTTGCCTGTTCCTTCTTGAGGAAGAAAATAATATCCGGATTCCCGGGCGCCTTTCGGCAGCCAGAAAAGTCCATAATTGCCAGTTGGGATTGCTTTGAAATTTGTCATTTCATATGGACCGAGGTCGTCAATGAGTGCGACAGAGTTGAACTCCCAGGTCTCTCCGATCTTCATAATATTAAGATTTTTCTCAGTACCATTCAACATCGATATTTTGGGATTGAAACCTGCATCGTCATCAAGAATGTAATAACTCACCATACCATTTTTTTGAGCAAGTATCGCATGTATTTTCCCACCTTCAACAGGGCAGTGGTATGGTATGTTTTCTTTATTTTTCCAGCGGACCCATTCTTTTTCTGAAGAGGGTTTATAATAAAGAAAATTTTCTTCAAGATCGGTTGTATTAAGAAGTTGAGAAGTCTCATGCGGTGGCAGATTGGTCATAGTGAAAACCGGTTTTGAAGGTTCTCCAAGACGCACATCAAAGGGCTCATCATACAAATTTACAAAGAATATTTTGGCATCCTTTATCCAAAGTGTTATTGAGGAAAGGAAATAATCATCTGAATAATAATGAACCGAGAAATATTCTCTTAGCTCCCCGGTAGATGAAATTGTCGTATCGGCAATGTTCACCTCGCGGGTTGTTAACGTGTTTTTGGTGAGATCAATATTAAAACAATAGTAATTTACCTCATCACCGCTAGAGCCGAGAGGTCGCGCATAGAGATATTTATTCACCCCAATATTTGTAATATAACCGATATAATAGGTGTCGCCAAGGTAGTCATCATTGTACGTGATGATCTTAATAAAATATGAATACGGGTCGTTTTCAATAAACTCAATTTTCTGGACATCATAGTCATCACCGGTTTCCCAGATACCAAGAAGGTTTCTGTCAATCGGAATGGTGCCAAGTTCTCCAAGAGGATATTTAGTCGCTGCGGGACAGCCAACAAGTGTCATTGCTATGGTGAGAATAATGACAAAATTCAATAAATTTTTTAACATGAATTAAATATCCTTTATACAAAAAAGCAGAAATATCACTCAAATATTCGTCAAGTTTAACGGAGCACATCACTTTTTTTCTCAACTATGAAAATTTTGACTGTCTTTCCAGAGAAAAATTTACTCCTGCGACTCATTCTTTGATGATTATGTGTTATGTGAGCTCTTTAAAAAATATATTTGCCAAAGATCTTTATCAGAAAAATGAAGTAATGGCTTGAGAGCTGCGATGCCGGATCGACCAATGGTTTTTTCAAGATACGTCATTTCAGAGAATTTATCTTGGATTGTGGAATCTATCTCAACAGGATATCCTGTTTCTCTCAACATCAATAATGCTTTTGCTCGTACTGCTAATTCAAGATGAAGTCCGAGAAAGCAGAGCATATCACCCACAATTTCCTTAGGAAGAACTTCTTGAAGCGAATAAAGATATTTTCCTGCTTTACTCTCTTTGAATCTTCCTCCTTGAAGTGACTTCAGAAGCGAGATGTCGCTTTCGAAGCCGGTATCAAGCCACTTTTCCAAACCTCTTTCGCTCTGCTGAAATATTACAAATATTACGATTGAGAAAACGATTATGAGGAGCACGGTCATCAGAATCGGAGGGAGTATAAAAAGATTAAAACTGAGATGAAAGCACATTGCGACAAGTATTCCTGGAATGAAAAACTTTATGCGTGTGCAGTTATTTTTTTCAATAATATAGCCGGAAATAATTGCCATCAGGCAGGTTGTGGAACCGTGCATGACTGCTGTTCCAAAACCCCGAAGTACCCATGTGAAAATAGTCTCGTGATTGAGAATGGACAGATAATAACTATTCTCAACAAAAGAAAAACCTGCTCCCACTGCGAAACCGATAATTGCTGCATCGACCAGAAATCCTATCCTTTTTTTATAGAAAAGTATCATGACGATAGTGGCTTTGAGCAGTTCCTCGATGGGTGGCGCAATATATATTGAAAGAGTCGTCACGTGTAGGTGAAGTATGATTTCGATGAGATACTCGATATAAAAACTGGCTACTGCAGCAATGCATCCAAGGAAGATGATTTTCAATAAGAGAGAGAGTTTCAGTAATTTATAGCTGTCAAAAATGACGAGGAAAAGAAGGAATATGAAAACCGGGCACAGGCTTACAAGAATACTGGCGATCATTCTAAAAAAGTTTGAGACTCATCATGAATTCGTGGGTGTAGTTTTTGTCATTATCAACTGCTGCGGCATATCCAAACGAGAGGTAAGTCCTCAGGAGAGAAAGTGCGACGAATTGGAAATCAACTTGCACCCCGATATTATAATACATTTTTCGCAATGTGCTATTTTCGATATTTGTAGCAAGTGCTGAAGAGAAAAGTGATGTCCTCATCCATCTTAAATAAAAGGGTATGATGCCGGATTCACGAAATCGAAGTGGAGGCAGTTCGAATTCGAGCATTGCTTTAAGAAAATTCGTTCCCGATATGCTGCTGATATCCTTGCCGGGAAAACTGTTCCATTCCCTGTATCGTTGCACATCCTTGTCATCAACCCAGTTATTTTGGAAGCCGCCAATATAAAAATTATCAAAAGGATCGTTTCTCTTTCCGGGTGAAACTCCTCCGGCAGTTCTCAGCCAAATGGAGGAGTGATTTATAAAAAGTGGAATTCCGTAATCTGCCTGTGAATGAAGAAGGACGTGCATTTTATCTTTGGCATAGCTCAGGTTTATGTGACTTCCGAGGATATAACCTTTTTCATCATCTATCGAGCCCTGTGAGCTTTGCAGGTTTTTATAGGTTATGTCTGTGTTGCACTCGACAATTGTCTTTGCGTCGATAGATACATCCTGCGAGAAGGGAAGTTCATCGAGTCCGGTATACGCAGTGAAATCTGAAGACAATGTCATTATTCTCGGTTTGTCATAGATGAGATCGTCTTTATACGATACCCCGGCAGAAAAACCTTTCCTGCTCACTTTAGTGGGTCCAAAAAGATCATAAAAATCTGTCTTATTATATGCCAGATGCAAGCCCCATTTTCTTAATTGAAAATCACCCTTCAAATGATAGGATTCGTTATCCTGGATATGTTTGTTGGGCGGAGAATAAGAAAAAGTAAGGTCGAGAATTCGCGAGCTGACATCATCAGAAAA
>CAYUTH010000194.1:0-4213 GCA_964447485.1 uncultured Candidatus Cloacimonadota bacterium
TAATTAAAGTTGTACGTCAGATTACAAAATTAGGATTGAAAGAATCCAAAGCCCTCGTAGATGAAGCACCAAAACCAGTAGCAGAAGGTGTTTCAAAAGATGAAGCGCAGTCAATTAAAGAGAAGATCGAAGCTGAAGGTGGCTCTGTAGAGATTAAGTAAATAATGACGTGTTCAATAACACATTTCATTCAAACACTAATAGACTCTTCATTCACACGAATGAAGATGTCTTTTGCTAAATAAGGAGCACATGAAGGAAAGAAAGAGTTTTTCCAAAATGGCTGAACATCTTCATGGATTTGAACTGCCTGAAATAGAGATTCCAAATCTGCTTACTATGCAGAAGGGCTCTTATGCGAAGTTTCTGCAAAAGGACGTTCTTCCAGAGAAGCGAGAAGATAAAGGCTTGCAGGAAGTATTTAATAATCACTTCCCTGTAGAGGATACGCAAGGTCAATTCTTGCTGGAGTTCGTTCAATATACTGTTCTTAAGGAGAAATATACTCCTGACGAATGTATTGAACGAAACCTTACATATAGTTCTCCATTGAAAGTTAAATTCCGTTTAACAACCTTTGAGAAAACTGTTGAAGGTGAGCAGCAAAGAATTAAAAGCGTAAAAGAAAAAGACCTTTTCCTCGGTGAGATCCCAATGATCACCGACAGGGGAACCTTCATCATTAATGGTGAGGAGCGCGTGATAATCAGTCAACTCCACCGTTCACCGGGTGTCACTTTTACCAGTGAAACTCATGGAAGCGGTAAAGTTCTCTATAACGCAAAGGTCATTCCTGTTCAGGGCTCATGGTTCCAATTTCTTACAGATACTCAAGATGTCATCTATGTTCTTATTGATAAACGCCACAAAGTACCGGTGACAACAATTCTGCGTTGCCAAGGACTTTCCGATAATAATTCAATAAGAAAAACTTTCTACACTCCTCAAGAACTCGATCTCACAAAAGATGAATTTCTTGAAAGAGTACTTTTTGAAGATATTATCAATAAAAAGAGTGGCGAGGTAATTGCAGAAGGCGGCGCACTTCTTACAGAAGGTCTTGTTGATAAGATATTAAAAGCTAAATTCAAGAAAGTAAAGGTTATCCACGAAAGTCAAGACGATGAGAGAAGAATCGTGGAAAGCACACTTGCAAAAGATCCCACAGCATCAGAAGAAGAAGCACTCAAATTCATCTACAATATTATCCGACCAGGAGAAGAACCCCCAATTGATACTGCTCGGGAACTTATCGAAAGAATATTCTTCAATCCTAAGAGATATAGTCTCGGCGAGGTTGGAAGGTATAAGCTGAACAGACGGCTTCATCTCGAAATACCAATTGAAACACAAATACTGACGAAGGATGATTTTATTGCAATCATTAATGAAATGGTGCGTTTATACAAAGGAATCAGTACGACAGATGATATTGATCATCTCAGTAATAGACGCGTTAGTGGTGTTGGTGAACTTGTCGCCAACCAGTTTTCAATCGGACTTTCAAGAGTAGCAAGAATTGCACGTGAAAGAATGACCCTCAGTTCCAGCGATGATGCATCAGTGCTTGGTTTGGTAAATACTAATGCATTGATGGCTGTGGTGAATTCCTTCTTTCTTACCGGTGAACTTTCCCAATTCATGGAGCAGACAAATCCCCTTGCAGCTATCACTCATATGAGACGTTTGAGCGCTTTAGGTCCAGGTGGATTAACGAGGGAGCGAGCGGGTTTTGAAGTACGAGATGTACACTATTCTCATTATGGAAGGATTTGTCCAATCGAAACTCCGGAAGGACCGAATATCGGTCTTTTAACTTCACCGGCTATTTATGCACGAGTGAATCAGTTTGGTTTTTTGGAGACTCCATATATCAAGGTTGAAAACGGCAGAGTTACTCATCAGGTCGATTATCTTGATCCTACACAGGAAGAGAATATGAAGATCGCACAAGCAGGCATTGAAGTTGATAAAAATGGGAATATTATTGAAGAGCGTGTCTTCTGTCTTTCGGGTGGTGACTTTGTTCTCGTTCCAAAAGAAGAAGTAGATTATATCGACTCTTCTAGACAGCAGATCGTAAGTGTTTCTGCCGGTCTTGTGCCTTTTCTCGATCATGATGATGCGAATAGGGCATTGATGGGATCCAACATGCAGCGACAAGCGGTACCTCTCATAAAACCAAGGCCACCAATTGTCGCCACAGGAATTGAAAAATTAGTTGCTCAGGATTCTGAACTTGCAATAAAAGCTCCATTCGATTGCGAAGTTGAAAAGGTTTCTTCAGACGAGATCGTGCTGAAAAGAATATTTGCAGATGATGAAAAAGAATCGATTTCCGCTTTGGAAGATAAAAGAGTTTTTAAACTGAAAAAATTCCAGAGAACTAACCAGGAAACCTGTATTAATCAGCATCCTGAAGTTATAGTCGGACAGAAAGTCAAAAAAGGCGAATTGATAACTGATGGTCCTGCTATTAAGGATGGCGAGCTTGCCCTCGGTACGAATATGCTTGTTGCGTTCATGCCATGGTACGGATACAACTATGAGGATGCGATCATTATCAGTGAAAAAGTTGCCCGTGAAGATGAGCTGACATCGATTTATATTGAAGAGCTTGAAGTGCTCGTACGCAGCACCCGAGAAGGTGATGAAGAACTCACTGACGATATTCCCAATGTGCCAAAATTTGCTTTAAGAAATCTTGATGCTACAGGTGTAGTTCGCATTGGTTCTCATGTAAAATCCGGCGACATATTAGTTGGCAAGATAACTCCAAAATCTTCGAACGTAGATCTGTCGCCTGAAGAAAAATTGATGCGTGCTCTATTTGGTGAACGTGCTGGTGATTTCTCTGATACATCCTTGAAGGCAAAACCCGGTATGGAAGGTGTAGTCGTTGATGTAAAGGTTTTCTCAAAAGCTGAAAGCGACGAACTCTCAGAGCAGGAAAAAGAAGAAAAACTTTCTAAGCTGAAAACAAAATTTGATACGGAAAATAAAAAAATATATAAATTTCTCAAAACCAAATTGACAGACTTATTGCTTGGCGAAACTGCATATAGGATCACTGAAGAAAAAACAGGCCGTTTCTTTATCCCACCCAATAAAAAAATTACTGATGAAGAGCTGAAGAAGATCTCTTTTAGAAAATTGAATCTTGAAAATAAACTTACTGAGGATGAGAAAAAGAATGAGCAGATCTACGAAGATGTAATCGTCGATGTAAAAAATGCTCTTGATGAAAATGATAATAATTATAAAAAGCACAAAGATCGTATTAAATATGGAGATGAACTTCCTTCAGGTGTATTGAAAATGGTGAAGATCTTCATCGCTAAGAAACGACAGGTTGAAGTCGGCGACAAAATGGCAGGACGTCATGGTAATAAAGGCGTGATCGCAAAGATCTCTCCTATCCAGGATATGCCCTTTATCGAGGACGGCACTCCTGTTGATATTATTCTTAATCCACTCGGCGTGCCTTCCCGTATGAATATCGGACAAATCCTCGAAACTCACCTTGGTTGGGCTGCCAGAGCTCTTGGGTACGAAGTTGAAACTCCGGTTTTTGACAGCGCAACGATCCAGGAAATCACAGATGAGCTCAAAAAGGCAAATTTAACCGAGGACGGAAAAGTGGTGCTTTATGACGGTAAAACCGGTGAGGCAATGCACGAACGTGTCACGGTTGGTGTGATATATATGATGAAATTGAACCACCTTGTTGTTGATAAAATGCATGCGCGTTCTACAGGACCTTACTCACTTGTAACTCAGCAGCCTCTCGGAGGTAAAGCACAACACGGCGGGCAGCGACTCGGTGAAATGGAAGTCTGGGCTTTAGAAGCTTATGGAGCATCTCGACTCCTTCAGGAAATGCTCACAGTAAAATCTGATGATGTTGATGGTAGAAATCAAACATACGAAGCGATCACAAAAGGTAAGGAATTACCGGCTCCTGGTATTCCCGAATCATTTAATGTCCTTGCAAGCGAGCTGAAGAGTCTTTGTTTGGATTTCGATCTGCTTTCAGACAAATCTGAAAGCTCAACCGGTAATAATAAGTAACACCCCAAACATGAGGGTCATACATGATTAGAGAATTAAAAAGAGACAAGGTCGTAAAAGATTACGATTATGTAAGCATAAAGATTGCTTCTCCTGAGAAGATACGTGACTGGTCTTACGGAGAGGTGACCAGACCTGAAAC
>CAYUTH010000195.1:0-4197 GCA_964447485.1 uncultured Candidatus Cloacimonadota bacterium
TTATACACCTCAACTAAACCTTCTCCTCGTAAAGATAATAAACCACAGAGGGCACAGAGATAGATGAGAGAGAAGCGAGGAGAGAACAAATGATTCTATGATTTCTGTTCGTAATAAATGCAAAAATTTTTGTGAAAAAACTAAATCTTGTAGGTCTTCCCGACCTGCGCAATCGTAATATCTCCATCATATTCCCGGGTAATATACTCAACTATAGGATAGTCCTCAGTATGAGGGTAAAGATGGGTAAGCAGCACTTCCTTTACATGAGCCTCTGTCACGATCTTCGAGATAAGCTTGGGATTCAGGTGAATACCTTCTTCCTGCATTTGCGGAAATGAACACTCCAGCACTGCGAGATCAGCATCTTTGCAAAGTGTGACTATATTTTCGTTATAGCTGGTATCGCCGGAAATGCACAGCACTTTTCCTTTATAAGTAAACCTGTATCCAATGCTATTCTCAGTATGAAAGGTTTGTAGGGTTTGGATGTGTATATCGCCATAATCGAACTCCTCATTTCCCATTTCCCTGATCACAATATCAAAAGGAGCATCGAGGGTATCGCCATATAATCGTTTGAGGTTCTCATAGAATTGTGTGAATCCTTTTGGTGCGATAACAAACAGTTCCTTTTCTCTATGACATTCCGGGTCATGATTCATTGCGAAGAGGAGCGCGCCGAAATCATTTACGTGGTCGAGATGAAGGTGTGTCAGGCATACTGCATCGATCTGCTTGTAATCATAACCGAATCTCGGGATTGTATGAAGCACCCCTGTGCCGCAGTCAACCAGCATCAGGATGCCCCCCACATCGAGCAATCCGCCTGATGAATTTTTCTTTGTGTCGGGAACACAGGATCCCGATCCTAAAACCGTATATTTCATGAATGCCTCTTGGATAATCTGTTCACAATGATTAAAAAAAAGAATATTATAGGCAAGATTTATTGAATATTTTTTCAAAATCCCCGATTCCAGTCCCATAAAATAATTGACGAATAATTTGAGATATTAAGAAGAATAAAATCATATAAACTATTCAAGAAAGAAGTGCGGATATACAGAAATGGAGAAAAAAATATGCCGATAATTACATTCGAAGGACCGGTCATTAAAGATATCGAAGTGAAACGGGAACTCGTAAAGAAGCTGACAGATGTGGCATGCGAGACTTTTGAGAAAATCCCGCGGGATGCATTCATTGTTCAGATAAAGGAAAACCCGCCTGAAAATATCGGAACAGGCGGAAAATTGTTGGTTGATCACTGGAAAAAATGAACACGTCTACATAAATATACAAATGAATATTGAAATAGAAGAAAAGCCGATAACCGGGCTTGCAGAATACGGAAAAATACCGATCCGGTTCGAGGTGAAAAGCGTGTACGAAGTCCGTGGAAACGATCCTGCTTCTGCCAAGCTTATTGAAAAGACTATTCCTAACCCCTGGATCAAAGACTACGATGCTATAAAAGGAGAGGAACCTATCCGCTGGGCTGAACGCTGGGATATTTCCAAGTGGGGAATGCTCATTGCACACATGGACGGACGCTGGATTGGTGGGTGTGTACTCGCCTACAATACAGACGGTGTGCATAAACTCGAAGGACGGAACGATATTACAGTCCTCTGGGATTTACGTGTCCACCCGGAGTTCCGCAGAAAAGGTATTGGCACAAGATTGCTCGCGTCTGCGATTCAGTGGACAAAAAGCAGGAACTGCAAAAAACTCAAAATAGAAACACAGAATATTAACGTGGATGCATGCAAATTTTATAAAAAACAGGGTTGCATACTGGAAAAAATAAATAGATTTGCCTACAAAGAATTTCCTGATGAGATAGAACTCATCTGGAGTGTAAAACTGTAACACAATATCCTGCCAACTTCCAATTTTGAATTTTAAGTTTCGAGTCTCCCAAATTGTCAATCATAACACTTTTTACTAAATTTCTTGACACCGTGTTTCACTTTTGATACAAAATTGTCATAATTATGAAATGCCAAAATATTCTATTTGAGCTACTTAAAACTCAGCCATATTTTAACAAAAAAGCTCTTTATCAGCTGAGTGAACAATATGGACTGAAAAAGACTACGGTCGATACATGTATTAGCCGCTCTCTAAAACGCAAAGAAATAATTTCACTAAAAAACGGACTCTATATTTCATCTCATTTCAATAATCAACATAAAGGAGATATTTCGTACCTATTCTTGCTCGCCAATATCCTTCGCATTCCGTCGTATATCAGTTTATGGACTGCACTTCAGTATTACGACCTTACTACAGAATCAATACACATCATTACATCTGTTACTCCCAAAGTTACCAGGTCATATACGACAAAAGTTGGAAATTTTGTGTACCGGTCGATACAAAAAAATCTATTTTCAGATTTCTCCCTAACAAAAGATAATTTTAATTTTTTTATAGCCTCTCCTTCAAAAGCTCTTTTTGATTTACTGTATTTTAACACAAATCAGTTTCGTGGTTTGCAAATGAACGATATAAACACCAAAATCGAGGAGCTGAGAATAGATATAGACGAGATGGAATCCGAAGAACAAAAGAATTTTTATAGAATGATACATAATTTTAAACATTATGAATAATCAAATCCTTATCAATCTTCATAATAAAATGGAAGAGCTTTCCGAAATTCATGGTAACATTAATGTTGAAACACAGCGGAATATGCTGAAAGAGGAATTGCAATACTACGTACTAAACTTTATTTACCATCACCCCGTATATAGCAACTGGACTATGTATGGCGGGTCTGCACTTCGAATATGCCATAATCTTGATCGCATGTCTGTTGATCTGGATTTCGAAGTTGCACATCCCGTTACTGAAGATTTTCTGTATACATTAAAGGACGAACTATCAAAGCACTTTTCAACAACCTATTATGTAGATACTGAATTGTTAACGATTAAAAAAGTCGGTTTACGGGGATTGCGTCTTAATTTTCATCTTGGTGATGAGTTAGGCATTAATCATCCATCGAAACAGGTTCATGTTAAAATCGACCTCAATTACTTTATGGTGCTAAAAACCACAACTAAACGCATACCCATTAATCGTAACCAGCTTTCATTTGTAATAAAAGTGTATAATATGTCCACTCTTATGGCAAGTAAGATCGCTGCGATTATGTTACGTGAACAGCATATAGTCGGCAAAATGAAATATCAGGAAAAAGGACGGGATATCTATGATCTCCTTTGGTACATGGATAAAAGAATAGTTCCCGATATAGATTATCTAAAAGTAAAAAAAGTCGATGTAACAGATATGAAAAATCTTTTCAATACGCTTACAATAAAAATATTGAACAATGAAAAAACTGATGCTAATCTCAAGCAGGATTTAACACCCTTATTTGTTAACCATTATTACATTGAAAATTGGCTCAAAAATTGGCGGGAAAGCTATCTGTATCTTCTCGAATCGTATAAAATCCTTAAGGTAAGCTCTTTGAAAGTAATATATGTTTCTGAAAACTTCGATACCGAAAATATCATTTTTATCTTTCAATATGAAACTGAAGAAAAGGAATCTGTTACGATTTCCTACACCATCAGCGATTATTGGATTTTTGATGACATCCCTATGACAATAGATACAAACCTTGAAAACATTATTCACATTAATAGAGCAAGTATCAATAATAAGCAGGCAACAGATGATAAATTAAAACGTCTTTCAACTTTATTTTATAATAAAACAGAAAACTACTTTAATAAGACAAACAGAATTATACTTGGTAATACAATTACAACTAAGTTGATCAGAAAAACCGCTGATAATGCAAATCTGAAAGAACAAATCATACTTGATAAATCATCACTCCTCTCCTGCGAATTGAATGATCTCTTGAAATAATATTCGACCAATAAGAATACCCTTCCCTCGAATTTCAAATTTCAAGTTTCTACATACACCACTCTATCACGTTGCAAAAAATATATTGACTAAAAATATACAAAGAATAGAAAAATATCGTAAGCTTATAAAAATGAATATGTTGAAACCCAAAAAAGGAGAACACATGAATAAAAAAAAGATACTCACGACTGCTGCCGGGATTCCTGTTCCTGACAACCAGACATCCCTGACAGCAGGCAAACACGGTCCCACACTCCTGCAGGACCATTATCTGCTGGAAAAACTGGCACACTTCAA
>CAYUTH010000196.1:0-4150 GCA_964447485.1 uncultured Candidatus Cloacimonadota bacterium
CAGCGTTCGCAATGCTGCGGTCGAGGGTTCGAGTCCCTTCTTCTCCACCATTTTATAGATAATTGTTTCATTAGGCTTAATGGTAAAAAAATGAGGCTATTTAACCAAGAAATGCTTGATCAATGGTGGATTCATTTTTCTCCAGCCATCTGATGATTGTCTTAGACTCACAAAAACTGACTGCGATGGAAATACAGATCCTCTCTATGTTGAAGAACCAGAAATACCGGCATCTAATATTTTGCTATGTAGTCCTAATCCGTTCTCTCATTCTATACGCTTTTCCTTTGACCTGAAATCAAACAATCAAGCAGAGCTCTCGATCTATAATGTAAAAGGACAGAAAGTCACATCCCTGTGCAATCAAGCATTAGAAAACGGAGAGCAGTCATTCAATTGGGATGCAACGGACACAAAAAACGAAGTTGTGTGTTCAGGAATGTATTTTGCCGTTTTGAAAGTAGATGGTAAAGTTATCGAAACGCAGAAAGTCACTCTTATAAAATAGTTCTCAGCTCAATTAATTTCTCTATCTCATAATCCGGCTCAAATCCATTCTCATTCTGGAGTTTTTGGGGATTGAACCAGCAGGTCTTAATACCGTAATTTTTTCCCCCGACTATATCTGATCGAAAACTATCACCCACAATAAGCACTTCATCTTTCTGAGGATAATCAAGCACTTCAAAAACGTGCTCGAAAATCTCTTTCATGGGTTTGGGAAAACCTATCTCCTCTGAGATAAAAATATGATCAAAAGTATCATTAAGTTCAGAATTTCTTATGCGTGAATACTGCACATCTGCTAGTCCATTTGTAATAAGACTCACCGAATAATCGTTGCGCAAGTAGTTTATAATTTCTTTTGCTCCATCTAGAAGCATCGTACATTGTGAGAGATGGTCAATGTAGGTTTTGCTCATCTCTTTGCTGTCATGATGCAACTGTTCTTTGGCTAAGAATCTTTTGAAGCGTTCTACACGGAGTTCTTTTGCACTAATTTTATGCTCCTCAAAATCCTTCCATATCGCATAATTTATCGTTTTATATGAAGTATGAAGTTCTTCAATATTACCTTTGACATGAAATCCCATTAAGGTGTTCTTAAAAGCCTGCAGCTCAGCATGTTCATAATCAAACAAGGTGCCATCTGCGTCAAATAGTATATGTGTAATATTCATGTCCGCAAATTCCAAACCTGCTCAATCTGGTCAAAATATTTGACATTATTTATATAAAATCTGTATTTGAAAAAAAGTCAAATAGCAATAAAATTATCATGGAGGACACATGAAACAAAAGAACAAGACAGCTTTGTTTGTAGCCCTTGCTGTCGTTATAGTTATTATTGTAGTTTATTTCTCATTCTTTTACCCACCCCCATCATCGAAGAAACTCACCGGAACAATGGTAGGTATCGAGAAAAGCAAACGTGATATCGGTAATCAGCTTACTATTGATGAAATTATTATTGAGAATCCGGAAATCAATGATGTTATCCAAAGTGCAGATTTCCAGAATCTTATCAAAGATGAGAATTTCAGGAAAGCAGTTCTGAGCTCTGATTTTCAGGACGTCATTATACCTCTCATGTCTGATTTCCAACGCTATGTTGCCCTCGCTCAAGATTTTCAAAATTTTGCACCTGTGCTCAATACTCCCAATGAGTTCAAGAATTTTATTGAAAGCGACGAATTTAAAAATGGTTTTAGCCAAGATTTCCAAAATGCGGTTTTGGCAATACCCCAAGACAGATTGGATGCAGTCTTGTCTCAGGATTTCAACCAAAATGATTTTTTCAATGTTGTAGTTATTACAGCGATCAGTTCTCCTGATTTCGGATTCAGCCCGAATTTTGAAAAAACCTATAAGAGCCAGGAATTCCAAGAATCAATAAAAGATACTGATTTTGCTGATCTTGCACTCGCAAACCTCATTCCCGAAGAACAGTTGAAAGTTGTATATCTGCTAAATGATGATAATATTGAAGCATTAAGAGCTATCTATTCGGATGAAAATTTTGGTGCTGTTTTGTTCAGCGAAGATTTTATAAGCATTATTCGTGCAAGCGACTTCCAGCATCAATTTATTTAAATGATATCATTATTCCGTTATAATATATCATTGAAACACATCCTCAAAGCAGTTATCTTTTTTTTTCTCTTTTTGAATCTCATTTCCCCAGCACATTCTCAGCAATTTAAACAGTTAAAAACAGAAGATCTCAATCTGATATACTACTCAAACGCCCATTCCTATATCGTCCCCCATTTAGCTCGTTCCTTTCTCAATACATATAATTATTACAAAGATTTCTGGGACTACCAATCTAAAGAACCAATAACAATATTTCTTGAGGATTTCTCGGACTGGAGTAATGGAGGTGCTACTGCTGCTCCGGTCAATTTTGTATTTGTGAACATCGCTCCAAGCATGTATGTGTTCGAAGTTGCCCCTTCGAGTGAACGAATGTCCTTTCTGATGAATCACGAACTTACACATGTAGTTGCAATGGATAATTCGGGAAAATCAGAGCGATTGTTCAGGAAACTTTTCCTGGGAAAAGTACAACAAAATGCTGCAAATCCTCTCTCGCTTCTCTACTCCTATCTTACTGTGCCGAGAAAATTTGCACCCCGCTGGTTTCACGAGGGAATTGCCGTATTTATGGAAACATGGATGTGCAGAGGTGTCGGGCGCGCGATGAGTTCATATGACGAAATGGTTTTTAGGGCTATGGTAAAGGATTCCATCCCCATGTATCACGCAGTAGGTTTAGAGTCTGAGGGTACTGCGATCGATTTTCAGGTTGGGGCAAATTCTTATTTGTACGGAGCAAGATTTTTTGTTTATTTAGCATACATTTACGGACCGGAGAAACTTATCACCTGGGTCAATAGAGTCGATGAGAGCGATCAGTGCTTTACTTCGCAATTTAAAAAAGTATATGGAAAATCTCTACGCCATGCTTGGTCAGACTGGATTGCATTTGAGCATAACTGGCAGAAGAAAAACCTTTTAAAGGTTGCAGAAAATCCCGTTACTGATTGCAAAGAAATTACTGATAAAATTCTTGGATCTGTCTCGAAAAGTTATTATGAAGAAGAAACAGGAAGACTTTACACGGCAATTAAATTTCCCGGTCAGCTTCCTCAGCTTGGCTACATAGATGTAAAGAGTGGAGATTTTCATAAAATATGCAATCTCAGGGGTGCATCCACCTATTTCACCTGTTCAATGGCGCCTGATAAATCTCAAAAAAAGATTTACTTCACGACAGATAATTATACTCTCAGAGACCTGAATGTTGTTGATATTGAGACAGGAAAGATCACTAAACTATATAACAATCTCCGTGCCGGCGATCTTGTATCAAATCCTGCTGATTCCTCACTGTGGGCTGTCAGGCATTCTGACGGAATATCTACGCTCATAAGAATGGAATCTCCTTATAAAGAATGGAAAGCAGTCCATGCATTTCATTACAGCACATCAATTTACGATCTCGACATTTCACCTGACGGAAAGAAATTATCTGCAGCATTGACTCATGCTGATGGCACTCAGGAATTAGCATTATTCGAAATTGATAGTCTTATGAACAACAATGCGTCTTACAAAACGATCTTTGATTTCGGCTTCAGCTCTCCTGCAAATTTTGTTTTTTCCAAAGACGGTCGCTATCTTTTCGGGGCATCATATTATACAGGAGTGTCCAATATTTTCCGCTACGATTTTGAATTCGACGATATGAGTGTTCTGACCAATGTTGAGACAGGATTATTCAGACCGGTTCCGGTCAGCCGGGATTCTCTTATTGCATTCAAATTTGAAGGTGGAAAAGGATTCTCGCCTGTTTGGTTAAAGAACGAACCTGTTTCGGGAGTAAGTGCAATAGAGTATCTCGGTCAGGCAGTAGCTGATAAATATCCAATTTTACGAGAGTGGAATTACGGTGATTTCTCCCAGTATAATATCGACTCACTCGCCATTTATCATGGCGCATATGATAAATATAAAAACATTGATCTGCTTTTTGCATATCCTGTGATTGAAGGGTATAAAGATTATACAGCTTATGGCTACTATTTTCATTTTTCTGATGATGTCAGCTCGCGAATTCTCGACCTTACTTTTTCTTATTCTCCGC
>CAYUTH010000197.1:0-4137 GCA_964447485.1 uncultured Candidatus Cloacimonadota bacterium
AATGCCGGGGTATTCGTCGTCCCGGCGCTGCAGCGCTGGATTTGTGCTATGTTGCTTGTGGTATATTTGATGGTTACTGGGAACTGGAACTCTACCCCTGGGACACGGCTGCAGGACTGATTATTGTTGAAGAAGCAGGAGGAAAAGTCACAAAATTTGATGGTTCTAAATTCTCTATTTTTGATAAAGAAATCGTTGCGTCGAATGGGAGAATACATGGGGATATGCTGGAGATATTGGAGAAAAAAGAAAATTACCACCGAAATCCTATCTAATAACTAAAAAACAACACAAAAAAGGTATTAACCCTTAAATTAAAATATTTCCCTTGCGATTGCTTTTACATTATCAGAAATTCCAATCGTAAAAAAGTGTATGGATGGTACTTTGAATTTAATTAATTCCCTAGACTGGCGTATACTCCACTCGATACCCACATGAAAAGCCTCCATATTATCTTTGCAATTTCCCACCTCTTTTACAAGTTCATCTGGAATGCTTATACCAAAGGTTTTAGGAAGCACTGTAATATCTTTTTTGGTAACAACTGGTTTTAATCCAGGTATTATCGGAACAGTGATACCGGCACTCCTACATCTATCAACAAATTGAAAGAAATATTTGTTTTCAAAAAACATCTGCGTTACAATATAATCAGCTCCAGAGTCCACTTTTTCTTTTAGATATCTTATATCGGATTCAATACTCGGAGCTTCCATGTGTTTTTCTGGATAACCAGCGACACCGACAGAAAAATCTGTTGCAATTTTATTTTTAAGATTTTCATCAAGATAAACACCATTATTCAGATTTTGTATTTGTTTAACCAGGTCACGTGCACATGAATGGCCATCTGGTTCGGGCTGAAAATATTTATGTGATTTTAGAGGATCACCACGCAGCACAAGAATATCTTTCATGCCCAAAAAATGCAAATCTATCAGTGCATATTCCGTGTCATCTTTGCTGAATCCACCACATATAAGATGCGGAACAACATGTACATCAGGATATCTATATTTTATTGCGGCAGAAATAGCAACCGTACCTGGCCGTTTCCGTATTGATATTTTTTTAAGCAAACCATTTGGGAGTTTTTTATAATCCACTTCTTCTTGGTGATAAGTGACATTTATATTCAGGGGTTCAAATTCTTTCAAATTATCTATAGTTTTATATATTAGATCGATACTATGTCCCTTGAGAGGTGGGAGTATCTCATAGGAAAAATGAGTTTTTGTCGCTTTCTTAAAATGTTCAATTACTTTCATAACTTACATTACAAATTACATATTCCGGAAATATTGAAATACGTCAATTGTCTCCTAAACCAGTTAATAACTCAAACTGGTATTTAATAATTTTTCAACTTCGTTAATTTTTAAGTTTTTCCTTCTCGCATAATCAGCTATTTGGTCTTTTCCAATTTTACCAATATTGAAATACTTTGCATTGGGATGAGAGAAGTAAAAACCACATATAGACGCTGCAGGATACATCGCATAATTTTCAGTTAGTTTAATACCAGTATTCTTTTCTACTTCAAGCAGGTCAAATAATATTTTTTTCTCAGAATGCTCAGGGCATGCAGCATAGCCCGGAGCTGGACGTATTCCACAATATTTTTTTTTAAATATATCTGCGAGATCCAATTGTTCATTTTTTGCATATCCCCAGAATTCTTTTCTTACTCTCTCATGAATTAATTCTGAAAATGCCTCTGCCAGTCTATCTGCAAGGACTTTTATCATGATATTGTTATAATCATCATATTCCATGTCTAAAGCTGAGCTCCAATTTTCAATTCCAATTCCACAGCTCAGGGCAAAACCTCCTACATAGTCTGCAATACCTGAATCACGTGATGCAATAAAGTCAGCAAGTGATAAATTTGGTGTTCCTTCCCTCTTTTTTTGTTGATTTCTGAGGAAATGAAAAACACATGTTGGGTCATTCCTATTCTTATCTCTGAAAATTAATACATCATCCTGTTGAGAATAACAATTATAAAAGCCAATAACTCCCTGAGCAGGATGCATCTTTCGGTCAATAATCTTATCCAGCAGCCTGTTTGCATCAGTGAATAATTTCAGAGCATCATTGCCCTTAACAGGATCATCAAATATCGATGGATATTTTCCATTAAGATGCCAGGTATGGAAAAAGAAGGGCCAGTCAATGTATTTTCTAATTTCATCCAGGGGATAATCATTAAGAACCTTATTCCCTATAAATGACGGGCTGGTAATAGAAGCAACTTCAAAATCTAATTTTGCGGAATTTTTCCTTGCCTGATCCAATGTAAGATATTCGTTCTTTAATTTTTCAGATTCATATTGTTCTTTTATTCTTTCATATTCTTGTTGAGTTTTCCTGACGATCAGTTCTTTTTTATCGGATAATAAATCATTAACTACAGGGATACTTTTTGATGCATCTCTCACATATATCACCGGATGTGAATATTCTGGATTTATCTTCACAGCTGTATGAATTTTTGATGTTGTTGCTCCCCCTATGAGTAATGGAATATCCATTCCTCTTCTTTCCATTTCTCTGGCAACATGCACCATTTCTTCAAGCGAAGGAGTTATTAAACCGCTTAATCCAATTATATCTACATTACTTGACACAGCTTCATCAAGTATTTTTTCAGCAGTAACCATAACGCCTAAATCAATGATTTTATAATTATAGCATGCAAGTATCACACTCAAGATATTCTTGCCAACATCATGTACATCTCCCTTGACTGTTGCCAATAAGATCTTACCGGAATGTTTGACTTGTCCGCTGGCATGCATCTCAGCTTCTAAGTATGGGGAGAGCTTTGTAACAGCTTTTTTCATCACCCTGGCACTTTTAACTACCTGAGGAAGAAACATCTTGCCAGACCCGAATAGATCTCCAACCTCGGTCATTCCATCCATCAGTGGGCCTTTTATTACTCGAATAGCTTTCTCTCCCTTTTTAAGAGCTTCCTCAATGTCATCATCTATATAATCAGTTATTCCTTTAATAAGAGCATAGCTCAACCTTTTCTCAACAGGGAATTTTCGCCATTCATCTTCTGTTTTCTTTATCTTCTTATTATCTTTTAGGTTTTCTGCAAAAAGGATGAGTCTTTCAGTAGCATCCTTGCGGCGGTTAAGTATAACATCTTCAACCAGCTCCAGTAATTGTTCCGGTATATGATCATATATCTGTAACATTCCGGGATTCACAATACCCATATCCAATCCTGCGTTGATGGCATGATATAAGAAGGCTGAATGCATAGCCTCTCTCACTGTATTATTGCCTCTGAAAGAAAATGACAAATTACTGATGCCACCACTTACCCTGGTTTTGGGAAGGTTTTCCTTGATCCATTTTGTGGCTTTTATAAAATCAACTGCATAGTTATTATGCTCCTCAATTCCAGTACCAACGGTAAGAATATTGGGATCAAAAATAATATCTTCAGTGGGGAAATTTAATTTCTCGACCAATATCCGGTACGCTCTTTCACAGATTTCTATTTTTCTTTTATAGGTAGTAGCTTGACCCATCTCATCAAATGCCATGACAATAAGTGCAGCTCCATATCTGTGGATCTTTTTAGCCTGCTCAATAAATTTCTCTTCACCTTCTTTTAGACTTATTGAATTAACAATTGCCTTTCCCTGTATACATTTCAAACCAGATTCAATCACTGCCCACTTTGAGGAATCTATCATTATTGGTAAACGCGCGATCTCCGGTTCAGAGGCAATTAAATTCAGAAATTTGACCATCTCTTTTTCTGAATCAATCATCGCATCATCTAAGTTTACATCGAGTATCTGGGCTCCACCCCTTACCTGATCAAGCGCTACCGACAATGCATTTTCATATTTTTTTTCACGTATCAGTCTGGAAAATTTTTTAGATCCGCTTACATTAGTCCTTTCACCAATATTAATGAAATTACTACCCTGGAACACACTCAAGGGCTCTAAACCGCATACTTTGAACTGAGAATTCGGTTTTGGCGGAATTCTTACTTTTGCATTCTCTGTCAATATAGAAAGCATCTTGATATGGTCGGGAGTTGTTCCGCAACAACCACCGATAATATTCACATAACGATTATCAAGGAATTCTTTAAGAAAAGAA
>CAYUTH010000198.1:0-4108 GCA_964447485.1 uncultured Candidatus Cloacimonadota bacterium
TACACAAGGGAAGAAATAAAGGATCTGCAAAACCAGGAAGCGCTCTTTACCGATCTCAAAAAAGAAATTAAGCCTCCATCTCCAAAACCGCTGATTAATTTTGACATCGCATCATTTCAAAAACTGTATACAAAAGAGGAAGAACCGGCATTGTTTATCGAGAAAAAAAAAGTTCCTGAATCAACTCCTTCCGACTTTCTTGAGGAACTCAACGAGGATCAAAAGCTGGCAGTACAGTACTATCCGGGACCACTCCTTATCCTCGCAGGACCTGGAACAGGTAAAACAAGAACTCTGACTGCACGGATTGCCTACTTCATCAAACAGCTTGGTATCAAACCGACAAAAATTCTCGCAGTAACATTCACGAACAAAGCTGCTGAGGAGATGAAAGAGCGCCTCGATAACATACTCGATAACACTTCAAAAGAGGAACTGCAGGTATCAACCTTCCACTCCTTCGGCTACTCGATCCTGAAAGAACATGCAGAACATTTTCACAGAAATTCCCAGTTTGGCATCCTCGATGAACAAGATAAGCTGCGTTTCCTTATTGAGAAAACAGGATGTGATAAAAAAGATGCAAAGCAGCTCTCAGAGGAAATTTCACAGATCAAGCAGAAAGCGATTCCTCAATCAAAAATAAGAAAAAATTCAACCAAAGAATATTTCATGCAATATGAGAAAGCGCTTCTCCAATTTAATCTTTTTGATATTGAAGATATGATCTACAAGCCGGTCATGCTTTTGAAAAGCGAACAGAAAATTCGGCAACATTACCAGAAAAAATTGCAGTTCATTCTCATCGATGAATTCCAGGATATTAATGCAGCGCAGTATCAACTCATAAAACTTATCAAACCGGAAAAACAGGCAAACATTACTTCGATCGGCGATCCGAACCAGGCAATTTACGGCTTTCGTGGTGCGGATGTTGGTTTTATCAAGAAATTCCAGAAAGATTACCCTCAGACTCAAATCATTTCACTTGTACAGAGTTACCGCTGCACCGAAACGATCCTGAGAGCATCGCACCAGGTGGTGCAAGAGCAGGAAATGCTTTCAGGAATGCATGAAGGCGTGAAGATAAACATCTCTTCACATGGCACAGATAAAAGCGAAGCCGAATTCATTGCCCGTGAGATCGAACAATTGATTGGCGGCGTACGATTCTTCTCAATGGACAGCGCCATCACAGACGGAAGCGAAGGCTCAAAGGTGGCAAGTTTGTCCGATGTGGCAATCCTTTGCCGTCTGAAAGCCCAGATGCCTGCACTGGAAAAAGCACTCAATGACCACTCCATTCCCTATCAAAAAGTAACAGAGAATTCCATATTTTTTGAAGAACCTGTGAAATCTGTTCTCGATGTGCTTCGTCTTGCACTCAATCCAAGAAATATGTTTCTCATCGATGAGCTCATCAAGCGGAATGTTCTGACGATCCCCGATCTCAATGAACTTAAAACCTGTCTTATTGAAAATGATGTGCAGCAAGCGCTCGATATGATCATCAAGAAATTTTTTAAGGAGAAATTCCGGCTGGTTGAAGCAGTGAGAAAGCTGATGTCCTATGCTGAGAATTTTGGAAATGATTTCGATGCATTTCTGAAGTTTACTGTGCTGGGTTCCGGTGTGGACATAAGCGATTTCACACTCGAACGAGTGAACCTCCTCACCCTTCATTCTGCAAAAGGATTGGAATTTGACTGTGTTTTTATTGCTGGATGCGAAGATGGAATACTCCCCTATTCATTATTTGAAGATAAGAAATGCGACATCGATGAGGAGCGAAGGTTATTCTATGTCGGCATGACCCGTGCAAGAGATCAGCTTTATCTGACACATGCCCAAAGCCGCTTCCTTTATGGAAAATCCTATGTGAAAAAACAATCTCCCTTTATAACAGCAATCGAGCAGGAACTCCTTGAAGAAAAGAAAGTAGAGTACAAGAAAAAGAAGAAACCCGCAACTCCACACTCACAGCAAGAGCTTTTCTAATATGGCTGACCGATCACGCACTATAATCATCAGGTGCGACAAATGCAAGAGCAAAATATTCAAATATGAAAAAGTGGGACGAGGACATATCTTGCGCTGCCATAAAAAACGAATTATTGAAGATCACTCCATTCGGGAAGAAAATATAGTATTGTGCCGGTGCGGCAATGAGATAGGAGTTGACAAAGGAAGGTATATTAAGATGAATGTTGTTCATTGTGTATGATGAACTATAAAAAATTGACAACCATTTTTCAATTTCATTAATTCCACTCAAAGGATATACAAGATGGCAACAAAACGTATGTGGAAGAATTTATTGGGAGGACAGCCCCCCCCCCCCTCTGGTATTCTGTAATTAACGAATATAATGCAAGTTATCTGCCCAATTCAAAACATTATCACAAATCGCATATCTACATATACAAAACATTACAATTTATCGGAAAAAACAAATTTATACTCTCCCACCTTACTATTCTTCATCCCTGGGATAGTTAGGTTTTTGGATTATGAGAGCTGAAATCTACAGAATGGATTGATTATGAAATTGAGGGATACATATTTTGAAAACTCAAAAGAGAAATGTGTAAAAATCAAAAGGAGCAAAAAATGTTAAAACAAAAAATACATCCCGATTTTTCGGGAAAGAAGATAATACTGTTAATAGTGCTGTTTGTTTTCATAACAACGCTTGGATTTGCTGATACAATAATTGTAGACTGCAATGGCGGAGGTGATTATCTTACAATACAGGAAGGGATAAATGCTGCTTCAACAGACGATTTAGTCTTAGTATATCCCGGATCATATTATGAATCAGTCAACGTTAACAATAAAAATATTGAAATTGGAAGTCTTTACTACACAACGAACAATCCAGAACATATTTCATCGACATCAATTGTAAGTAATGGTGTAAGCCCATACGCAGTCGTCATCTTTACTAATGATGAATCCTCTCTTGTAGGATTTACGATTCATAGAACAAACACTCCATATACAGGTATCTTTTGTAATAATGCCCAGCCATCCATTCATAATAATGTAATTTATAATTTTGATATTGGTATTAAGGTAGCAGGTAATTGTCCATATATTTACAGAAATGAAATATATGATAATTCTGAGGGTATCCAGCTTGTAGGCTCGACTAGCTATCGCGCACTTGCTATTAGCGATAATGAAATATACAATAATGAAAAAGGTATTGTGTATGGAAATAGTACTATTCCAATATACAATAATTTGATACATACAAACGAGTACGCAGGAGTAGTATGTGATATGGATAGTGATGCAGATATTATATCTAACATTCTATATGATAATAATATTGGATTAGTTATCGGTCCATATAGTGATTTGGTTGTTAATAATAATACAATAGTAGATAATGTAGTTGGCATTAGGATATGTAATAATACAAGTGCTGAAATAAATAACACTATCATTTATGATAATACCTATGATTTTGAACAACAAAATCCAGAGATTACTACGGATATCCAGATTGTATACAGTTGTATTGAAAACGGCATACCAGGATGGTGTACTGACAATGGAGATAATATAACAGATGATCCAATATTTGAAAATCCAAATAATAATGACTATTCTCTAACATGGGATTCAAACGATTTATCACCTTGTATTGATACCGGCGATCCGGAAATGGAATGGGATGATGACGATACACCTCCTGACATGGGAGCTATCCCTGCTGACGCACATGCCTACTTCCAGGATGATTATGATAATTACACGTATGATGCAATTGACTGGATTTCCTTCCCTGTATTGAATAGAACAACTACAAATTGGATGGATGCACTCGATGTGCTTGAGAAACAGGAGCTTATTGACGATGAACCGTCAACAAATGACATTCTTAATTATGTGTTGTATCAAGATTATTCTTATATTAAGTTAGAATATGGAGTATGGCAAAACGATCTTCCCCCTGATGGTGATTTACACAGTGAGCAGGGATATAAATTTGTTCTTAATCTCCCGATCCCGCATAACGGCATACCGGTCAAAGGAATTTCCGGTACATGGCTCGATGAAAGCACACCAATACAACTCTATGCAAACCAGGAGAACTGGA
>CAYUTH010000199.1:0-4096 GCA_964447485.1 uncultured Candidatus Cloacimonadota bacterium
CCGCGAAAATTAACAAATGAGTATCCTCCATCGATCATAGTTATGAGTTGTTGGGTTCCTATATTATAGGGATAAGTAAATGTATCTACATTATCAAATCCGAAATCAAGCAATTTATCTCTCACATTCATTTTGGTTATATATTGAGAATACATGCCATCCCGGGATTTTTCTTCAGCTAATATTCCCGATATCATAAGAGCACTATCATACCAATCTCCATCAGTGAATACTCCTTCATAATGAATTATTTTACTCACCACTGTTGCACATTCCATAAGACTTTGGATTGGAAATCTGCCGATAAAAATATCGGGAAAATAATCATCACCCTCAAGCAACGTATAAGGATGGTCTGAAACATCCCATTGAGCAGCATAGCCCTCAACATAGAATGAAGGTATTATGAAATTCCCTGTAACATCACCAACCAAAAGCACAAACTCAGGAGAAATGTCCCAATTATCATAAGCATCCTGGATATAGAATTTAATCTCATATGCAGAGGGAGAATCTCCAATTTCAGAGAGTGGTGTAAGCACAACTTCATGCCCGAGTTTTCTCTTCCACTCAGCTAAATATTCCAATGTACTTATGCATGCGTCCGGTGCGATAATGAGATAGCTACCTGTCTCTTGTATATCATTTTTCTCTACTCCTGTTATATACTCAGATGCAATCTTTGAAAATGATGATGACGGTCTGCTCTTGGCATTAATAAGTGGATTCTCGTTTTGTTTGCAATCAAGTGTAAACTCAGTATCAATATCTTTCAGGACTCTTATCAAATTTTTGGCTGGATTGTATTGAACTGCTGCTATTGAAACCTGAAAAAATCTATAACCACGCATAATAACTGGTGAACCTATCGTGATTATTTCTTTGGGATACCATTCATCTTTTTGATAGAAATTGTTATCTTTCTCATTGCCATCTTCCCATCCAAATTGTTGAACAGGATAATCCAATATTTTTTCATCATAATCGTATTTCAGATTTGTTAAGACATAATTGCCTTTTGATGGCAAAGAAACTAATTGTGAATAGACAGGCAATTCTGCTTTGCCGGGTTCTGCTGTAGTCGCGTATTCCGCTATCTTGAGTGTACTGCAATGTTGCTCCCCTCTTTTTTCATTGCTTATTTCACAATTTTCAAAATTACCGTTAATAAATAGATTATTTGTTTCAAGTGTCGTGTTCAGGGCAGAGATATAGTATGGTATGAAAAGAAAAATCCACACAGTTATATAAAACCTCTTTTTCATATAACCTCCTCGGTTGAAAAAGATGAGATAAACGGGATGATTTTATGTCAAGAAAATCTATGCATCGCTGATATAAATTTGTTTCATCGAATGATGATTAGCGATTACACTTGCCACAAAGACAGTAAGACACAAATAACATTCAACAACACTATTTCTATAGCTACTACGCCCCAGCTTGGTAGCTAAGAGCTCAGATTTAATTTGCATTTTTTAATCAAGAAAAAGAGAATATCGAATGTCAATTAGCGATTTGAGATTTGAGAATATGACTGAGTTCCATTCTTCTAAAATCAGCAATTGGTGTTCGGTGTTCTTTAATCAAAAGAAACAGAGAATGATGAATGTCGATTAGCGATTTTTGATTTGTGAATATAATATACGATCAATCCCCCATCAACAAGCACTCATGGTTCCGAAATGCTTTTCTTGACACCGAAACACCGCAAAAAAAAGGTGAATGCAAATTCTCTTTGGAGGCATTCATGCGATTTTCTCAGGCATTTATTCCTACACTCAAGGAAAAACCTGCAGAAGCAGAAATTCCAAGTCATACTTTGATGATACGCAGCGGTATGCTGCGAAAACTCGGTTCCGGCATATACTCATATCTTCCGCTGGCAAAGAAGGTTATCAATTATATCGAAACCATTGTCCGTGAAGAACTGAACGACAAAGGATGCCAGGAAATACTTATGCCTGTGCTTCATCCACGCGAACTCTGGGAGATGTCCGGCAGATGGGCTGTGTACGGTCCTGAACTTATGCGCCTTACCGACCGTCATGATCGCGAATTTGCACTCGGACCAACGCATGAAGAAGTAATAACCCTCATTGCAAAATATGACATCAAATCCTATAAAAAACTGCCGATAAATCTCTATCAAATTCAAACGAAATTCCGCGATGAGATCCGTCCCCGTTTTGGTGTGATGCGCTCGCGTGAATTCATCATGAAGGATGCCTACAGTTTTGATAAAGACAAGACAGGTCTTCAGAAAAGTTATGATGAAATGTATGATGCGTATTCAAGAATATTTGCGCGTTGCGGTCTCAACAGTGTTGCAGTAGAAGCGGATGTCGGAGCAATTGGCGGCTCGTCTTCCCATGAATTTATGGTGCTCGCAGAAACAGGTGAATCTGAAGTATTGCATTGCGAATGCGGCTATGCTGCTACCTCTGAGAATGCAAAAATTGCTCCTTTGAAAAAGATAACAATAGATGAAAGAAATTTAGAAATTGAAAAAGTGCACACACCCGGTAAAAAATCAGTAGAAGAAGTGAGTGAATTTCTGAATATCGAACCTGAAAATCTTATCAAGACAATTGTGTACAAAGCTGATGATGAATTTGTTGCAATACTTATTCGAGGTGATAGAGAGATAAATAATGTCAAACTAGCGAACTTCCTCCAATGTGTAAATCTTGAATTTGCGACTGAGCAAGAAATTGAGAATATTGTCAAATCAGTAGCCGGATTTGTCGGACCTGTTGGAAAGAAAAAGATTAAAATATATGCCGATGAAAATCTAAAAGGTACAGCAAATAATATGGTTACCGGTGCAGATGAACTGGATTATCATTATCAAAATGTTAAACTTGAACGTGATGCGCAGATCGATGGCTGGATTGATTTAATTCAAGCAGAAAAGGGTGACAAATGTCCAAAATGCGGAAAAGCAATGACTTCCTTCCGGGGCATAGAAGTGGGACAAATATTCCAGCTTGGTGACAAATACAGCAAAATAATGGACGCCACATACGATGCTGAAGATGGTACTGCAATCCCCTATCAAATGGGCTGTTACGGCATCGGCATTACGCGCACAATGGCTGCTGCTATCGAGCAATCCCATGATAAAGACGGGATTATCTGGCCTATCTCAATATCTCCTTATGATGTCGAACTTGTGAATCTTTCTCCTGCTGATGAAGAGATCACTTCTTTCTGTGATAATGTGTACGAACTTCTGCTGGATGAGTTTATCGATGTGCTTTACGACGACAGAGATGAAAAAGCAGGATTCAAATTCAAAGATGCTGATCTGATCGGTATTCCTCTTCATATTATAGTAGGAAAAAAGAATTTCGAAAATGAAATGGTTGAGATCAAGACCCGAAAAACAGGCGAGAAAATTACCTGCGCCTTTGATGATATTCTCAATAAGATCAACCACTTGATCGATAAGCTGTATGACGAAATAGATTACAATGTTACATAATTTACTAAAAAATCAGGATATTATTCTTGCATCGCGCTCTCCACGGAGGGCGTTTTTGCTAAAACAGGTTGGCTTGCATTTCAGGCAAATTCCATCGCTTATCGAAGAACATCTTAACGGAATGCAACCAGAAGAATTTGTGCTTCATTATGCGCAAAAAAAGGCAGAGGAAATCCAAAAGAAATATCATGAATCGCTGATCATTGGAGCTGACACAATCGTTATTTTGCATAATGATATCATTGGAAAACCTAAGGATGAAGACGATGCTTTTCACATCCTGAAAAAACTCTCTGGGCAATGCCATGAAGTGTTTACAGGAGTCTCAATCCTTCACAATGAAACTCATATCTCAAAGATTGCAAAGACTAAAGTATTCTTCAAACGAATTTCGGATGAAGATATCCGAGAATATGTCTCGACCGGTGAGCCAATGGACAAAGCCGGTGCGTACGGCATCCAGGGATTCGGAAGCCAGTTTATCGATAAGATCGAGGGATGTTATTTTAATGTGATGGGATTCCCGATTCCTCTCTTTTATGAGATGTGTAATAAGGAAATAAAACGTTAATTTAGTAGTAATTCTCTTTCGAATCCATCAGTACGTTT
>CAYUTH010000200.1:0-4090 GCA_964447485.1 uncultured Candidatus Cloacimonadota bacterium
AACACTCAAGCCAGAGAAAGATGGGTTGTTCTGCGAAAGGATATTTGGCCCTGAAAAGGACTATGAATGTTCATGCGGCAAGTATAAGAAATATCGTTTCAAGGGCTTGATCTGTGATCGTTGCGGTGTAGAAGTTACTTCCTCTAAAGTTCGTCGCCAGAGAATGGGACATATTGAATTTGCAGTACCTGTTGCTCACATATGGTTTGTGAAGCAAATACCCAGTTCAATCCAGCTGCTACTCGATCTGAAATCAAAAGAACTTGATCGAGTTCTTTATTATGAATCTTATATTGTTCTTAATCCCGGTGCATCCGAATACAATGTCGGTGATGTTATTGATGAAGAATCCTATCAGCAGGCAAAAGAGAAATATCCTACTGGCTTTGAAGCCGAGATGGGCGCTGAACCGATCAGAAAACTCCTCTCTGAAATTGAACTGAATGATGAAGTAGATAAACTCCGAACTTCGATAAAATTTGAAACCAAACAAGCAAAAGCCAAACTTATCAAAAAACTGAAAATTGTCGACGCATTTTTAAATTCTGGTAACAAACCGGAATGGATGATACTTGAGACAATACCAGTAATGCCCCCTGATTTGAGACCTCTTGTATATCTTGAGGGTGGAAGTTTTGCAACTGCCGATTTCAATGATCTTTATAGAAGAGTTATTACACGAAATAACCGCCTGAAAGCACTCATTGAAGGACATGCTCCTGAGGTTATCCTACGTAATGAAAAGAGAATTCTTCAGGAAGCAGTTGATGCACTTCTAGATAACGGTAGAAAATCCAGACCGGTGAAGGGGAGAGGAAATAGACCTCTTAAATCATTAAGCGATCAGCTTAAAGGTAAAAAAGGTAGATTTCGACAGAATCTACTTGGAAAACGTGTTGATTATTCTGGGAGATCTGTTATTGTTATTGGTCCCGATTTGCAGCTCAATCAATGCGGGTTACCCAAGAAAATGGCTCTCGAACTATTCAAACCTTACATCATTGAAAGAATAGAGAAATTCGAAGGTGTCAGCACAACCAAGCAGGCAAAACGCCTCATGGAAGAGAAGAAGCCCGAAGTCTGGAAGATACTCGAAGAAGTAATAAAGGATTATCCTGTTCTTTTGAACAGAGCTCCTACTCTTCACAGATTGAGTATGCAGGCATTTTATCCTGTCCTTATTGAAGAGAAAGCCATTCAGCTTCATCCACTCCTTTGTTATCCCTTCAATGCTGACTTTGATGGTGACCAGATGGCTGTGCATATTCCTCTTTCTGGTGAAGCACAGATGGAAGCTCGTGCACTCATGACTCCTGTGAATAATATTCTCTCTCCAGCTAATGGAAAACCGGTGCTCATGGCGAGTCAGGACATTGTGCTTGGAGTATATTTCCTCACAACTGCAACGACAGAAGAGCCGGAAGATGTTAAAAAACTTCCAAAATTCAATTCCACAGAAGAAGTGCTTATTGCATATGAACTACACGGTAATAAATCATATCAAAAGTATGAAGTATCAGAAAAAGATACAGGTTTGCACATTCATTCGTGGGTCGAATACAAATACCCGGGTTCAGGAAAGCGTATAATTACTACTGTCGGAAGAGTTATCTTCAACCAAATTATCCCCAAGGATATTAGTTTCAAGAATTATAATTTTGATAAAGGTAAGATCAACCAGCTCACCTATGAAGTATATGAAAAGTATGGCGCAGAGCGAACTGCATATTATCTCGATGACTTAAAAGATATTGGCTTTCAATATGCAACAAAATCGGGTACGACCTTCGGTATGGTTGATGTTATTGTTCCCAAAGAAAAAGCGAGTATTCTCGAACGTTCTGAAGACGGAGTATTGGAAATTCAAGAAGAATATGATACCGGTATTATTACTCAAAGTGAGCGCTATGACCGTTTGATCGACCAGTGGAAAATTGCAACTGAAGAGATCACTGACAGGATGATGGAAGAACTCAAGTTAGACAGGCAGGGATTCAATCCTATCTGGATCATGGCTGTATCCGGTGCGCGTGGTGGAAGAGATCAGATCAAACAACTCGGCGCAATGAGAGGTTTGATGGAAAAGCCATCACGAAAACTTACCGGTGAAATGGGCGAGATCATAGAAAATCCAATCAAATCAAACTTTAAAGAAGGTTTGAGCATTCTTGAATACTTCATTTCCACACACGGTGCCCGTAAAGGATTGGCTGATACCGCACTGAAAACTGCTGATGCCGGATATCTGACCCGACGTCTTGTTGATGTTGCACAATCAGTTGTTATCTCAACCATCGATTGCGGAACCATGCAGGGTGTAGATATGACTTCACTCAAAGAGGGTAACAAAACAATAGAGCCGTTGAGTGATCGAATTAAAGGTCGTACTGCTGTTGAAGAAGTTGTCGATCCTGTGAGTGGAGAGATAATCGTAGAAGCCGGTGAGACCATTACTGATGAAAAAGCAAATCTTATTCAAAAGCACGGTATCAGAGTAGTCCGAATTCGTTCTGTCCTAACTTGTGAAGCAGATAAAGGTATCTGTGCGAAATGTTATGGAAGAAATCTTTCCACAGGAAAACCTGCAACTATTGGTGAACCTGTTGGAGTGATCGCAGCACAGAGTATTGGCGAGCCAGGAACACAGCTTACGCTTCGTACTTTCCATATTGGAGGTGCGGCAAGCACGATGGTGGAAGAAGCAGAAGTTAATGCAGAAAAAGATGGAATCGTTAAATATGACAGATTAGATTATGTCGTAAATAGAGATAATCAGAAGATTGCTTCAAGTTACCAGGGGAAAATTCGTGTTATTGACCTGGAATCAAAAGAAGAGCTCAGTCATTACAATGTTGAGTATGGCGCTACTATCTTTGTGTCTGAAGATCAGAAAGTGGTGAAAGACACTCTTCTGTTCAGCTGGGATAACTATAATTCACCACTGATATCAACTGCAGAAGGAACTGTGTACTATGACGATTTTATTACTGATGAAACATATAAAACAGAATTCAATGAGCTGACCGGACGAACTGAGATCACAATTCTTGAATCAAGAGATGTCGGAAAACAAGCAACACTCATCATTGAAACTGATAAAAAGAAGAAAATTAGAGTACCTTTACCTGCCGGGCTTAATCTTGATAAAGAAGAAGGATCACGAGTATTTCCTGGAGAAATTCTGGGTAAAATCTCCCGTGTGACAGTGAAACAGAGAGATATCACAGGTGGTCTTCCACGTGTGGTAGAGCTTTTTGAAGCTCGCTCTCCTTCAAGCAAGGCAGTTATTACTGAAATCGATGGTGTGGTAAAAATAGGAAAACTGACCCGTCTTGGAAGAAAAGTTACAATCTCTTCTGAAGCATCAGGAATTGATAAAGACTATACCATTCCTTATGGAAGAAGGATTATTGTACACGAGGGAGATGTTGTTGAAAATGGTGATCCTTTATCAGATGGACCTCTTGATCCGCATGATATTCTTACAGCAAAAGGCGTGGTTGCAACTCAGGAATTTATCACGAATGAAGTTCTGGAAATATATCGTAAACAGGGTGTGGATATCAATGACAAGCACATCCGTGTGATCGTTCGCCAGATGATGCAGAAAGTAAAAATACTCGATCCGGGTGATACAATTTTCCTTGAAGGTGAGATCGTTGATAAACTTCATGTGAAGAAGGTGAATATCCAGGCTGAACAGGATGGCGGTAAGGTCGCGACTTTTGAACAGCTTCTCATGGGTATTACAAAATCTGCGCTGATCACTGAAAGCTTTATCTCTGCAGCTTCATTCCAGAACACCACAAAAGTGCTGACAGAAGCAGCAGTATATGGTAAAGTGGATACTCTGGAAGGGCTCAAGGAAAGTGTGATCATTGGTCACAGAATTCCTGCAGGAACCGGCACAAAATATTGGCGTAAGATGGTAAAAGATACAATTGATGAAGAACTGAGTTTAAAGAAAACAGTAGATAAATTACTTCTTGGAAACAAGACTCCTATTCAGGGAAAAGATTTTGAAAACAATATACAAGAACAGGAGGCATAAGTGCCTACAATTTCACAGCTTATAAGAAAGGGCAGACAG
>CAYUTH010000201.1:0-4064 GCA_964447485.1 uncultured Candidatus Cloacimonadota bacterium
TTGTAGGTGCGTGGTTCTATTGGTATACTGGAAACGGTGGAAACGCTGATGTTCATGTCTATGCAGATGATGGTACAGGTTATCCTGGAGCTGGTTTAGGTAGTGTATCAGTAACACCAGTTCTTGGTGATTGGAACTATGTAGATCTTTCTGCCCTTGGAATTACTGTTGACCCATCAGCGGACTTCTTCATCACGTATAGTGTTGAAGCAGGTGATACACTTAGTATTATTTCAGATGATGGTGCAACCACAAATAATCGTGCACTTGAAGTACTTCCCGCAGCAGAAGATTGGACCTATATGGTTGACGATTTGGGTGCAGACTACGAATGGTGTATCGATGCAATCATCGAGCATGACACTGACCCCTGGGTTCCTGAAATTGCAGGCAGATGGCAGTTAGTTGATACAGATTATAACAGCCCCACACATTCATGGTGGATCGCTGATGATCCGGCATATCAAGGATATAACTGGCTCAGCTCTGAACCCTTTACTATTTCAGACGATTATGCATTAGTTCAGGTTGATTATGCCTACAGAAGCAGTTTACCTGAAGCAGTGTATTCAGACGAATATTGGTCATTCTACATTGGAAATACAGCCGATGGTATTGATTGGCATGCTTCAACCTATAATGGTTATAGCAGTGGCACATCCTGGTATGCCGGTGATGAAGTAACTCATCAGTATGGTACTAGTGCTATATACTATTTGTACACACCGGACATCGATCTTACTACTGCATGTGAAGCCACATTGACCTGTATGCTTGATTATGATACAGAAGCACCAGGTGGCGAAGACCCACCATTCAACGGCTGGGATGTTGCAAACGTGCAGATCTCTACAGATGGTTGGGCGACAAAAGGATTCCTTGAAGATCCATCAAATCCTTATAATGTAACAATTGCATTTGCAGGATGGGCAAATACTTCACTTCCTGCAGATACATTGAGCTATCCCGGTTGGGGTGGTCCAAGTCCTGCCGGTTGGTTCGAAGGAACTTTCGACCTCGCAGCTTATCTTGGTGAAACTGTACAGATCCGTTTTGCTCTTGCATCAGATCCTTATACTGTAGCTCAAGGATTCTGGGTCGATAACCTTGATATCGATGCAGATGGTACGATCATATTCTCAGATTATGATGAGACTAACTTAATTCCTGCCCCTCCAGTTGTTGTTCTTGAAGAGCTTGAATATCTGGATACGTATACCGATGAAGATTGGTACATTACAAGTGCATATGACATTTCTATGTATGCAGGTGAAGAAGTTATCCTAAAGATGAAAGCCACTCTTGCTGATGATGCTGGTTCAGGAGAAGGTTTCTGGTTCGATGACATCCAGATAACCGGAGCCAATCTTCCTGTTCATGATATGGCAGCAATGTTCAACGTAATGCCATATGGTGCGACCGAAGCTTGGGATTACAGTCCCGGTATCGTTTATGGAAACTTCGGAACAACTATTGAAGGTCCACAACTTCGAATGGATAACCTAGATTATGGCACAACCCCATTCGATTATTACAATAACAATCCTACAGCAATAGGCTATGGTGAATTTGATCTGGCATGGCTCACTCAACTGGCAGCACTTCCTGGAGCCGGCTGGTATGATTTCTGTGGTTGGACAATTGTTGGTGGCGATGAAGATCCCACAAATGACTCTACCTATTTCTACGGCGTCGAAGTATATCCCGATGGTTGGGCAGAATTTGGTAATAACTCCAGAGTATGGAGTGAAGACTATTATACTTCTGGATATTGTGGAAACTGGTTTGATATCTTCGATGGTGCTCGTATGACATCATTTGATATCTATTCAGTTTGGACTCAGGTTATTAACTATGGAGCGACTGGTGATGTTGACACATGGACAGTTGAGATATTCGAAGCTATTGATGACCTTACTCCCGGAGCAAGCCTGTACTACGGTTCATTCGATTGTACGGGCATTGAAGGTGATGACTATGGCTGGGTTGAATTCGTTCTTCCTACACCATTACATATTACCGGTAATGTCATAGTTATGATCGGTGGTGATTGGGTTGGTGTAACGGCTGGTACCCCAGGTGTTAGTTATTGGCCTGCATATGACGCCATGGTGATGAATTACCTTGGAGTAGGCGCATACTATGGACACAGTGTGTATGGTACTGAGGGCGATCCTTCAACTTGGGGACATTCCTCAGGTGACCGTTTCGTCAACATCTATGGTGCTGTTGATGTCGCAAATGATCCTAACCAGAATCATGAAATAAGTTACCTCAACCAGAATGTGCCAAATCCTGTCACAAACAATGCAAAAATTAGTTACCACATTAAGGGCTATCCTATGAACAATGCAGAGATCAAGATCTATAACGTACTTGGTCAGCTTGTTGATACAGTTCAGGGCGAGAGTGGAATCGCAACCTGGAATCCTGGTGATGCACCTAATGGTGTCTACTTCTACAAAGTATCATCCGACGACTTCACTTCAGTGAAGAAGATGATCCTAATGAGATAATAGATTACAAATATAGCCCTACTTCGTTTATTCGGAGTGGGGCTTTTTTTTTATAAGATTCATGAAAAAAACTACCGTGTCTACTTCATATAAAATTCAACCTCTGATTTATTTGATTGCACTTTTAATTTTAATTAATCCATTATTCATTTCTGCTCAAAAATTTCTTATTTTCTCAACCAAAATATTAATACAGCAAGTGCTGATCATAACTTTACTCATTTTATATTTAATTACAAAAGATTATAAAAAACTCAAACTTTCTTTTCCGGTAATCATTATTACGATCTATCTATTGTATCTTTTTTTACGGACATTATTGCAACCGGTTTCTGCGTTCGGATTTCAGCAGTTGTATTATCTCTTTCCATATACATTACTCTTCATAATAATATCTCAGTTTCACATCAACAGCAACGAAAAGCTTTTTTTGAGTAATAGCTTTCTCTTAAGTTTCATTATTTCGATCGCATTCGGAGTATTTTTGCAGAACAAGTATTCCACTTTTTCAAATTTCTCCCGACTGCAATTGTCATGGGCTAATGCAAACTATCTTGCAAGCTATCTGCTGGTTACAATTGGATTTATTCTCTATACATGGAAGACCACAAAAAAGAAATGGGTTCATATCACAGCATTGATCTGCCTGATAGCTGCATTCATATTTTTGTTTTGGACACAATCCAGAGGGGGAATGCTCAGTCTCATCCTAGTACTTCTTGTTTTATACATCATTTATGCGATAAAAAGGCAAAAAAAATTACATATAATTATATCAATTATAGTTTTGATACTTTTAGTATTAAGTTTTAACTATGTTTTTAGAACAATACGTCCTCAGACGATTACATTTCGTGAACGTGTCTACAAAGCAAATGCAGAATATATTAAACATAACTGGTTATTTGGAAGCGGATTGGGCACATTCGTGAATGAATTCCCGCGATATAGACTCAGCGATTATAAACTGCTTGGACAGGAGGACATCATTTCTCATGCTCATAATGAATTCGTAGAGATATGGGCGGAAACAGGTATTATCGGGCTTGCTTTATTTATTATCTTCCTCTTTGCATTAATAAGACAATATAAAAGAAAAATACATTCAAAGGATAAATATTTTATCTATGTCACTGCATTTTCGCTCGTGCTCTTATTGATCCATAATTTATTCTCCATCACGATGCGTGTTCCACCAATTCTCATCTATTTTTTTATTTTAGCAGGTTTTCTCTCAGCTGATTATTCCAAAGAAATAGAAGAGAAGACCTACTCTATATCTAAATATATTTTGGTAGTATTTATTTTTGTTTTAATAATCTGTGCGGTTAACCAATATAGAACTATCCGGGGACTCGCACATTTCTCTAAATCCGAAAGTTATTACGCATCAAGAGACAGTAAGTTGCTCGCTAATGCAATTCTTGAAGCTGAAATCGCACAAAAATTTATTCCAAATAATACAGACTTACTCTATCATCAGGGATTGCTCTATACAATAAATGAGAATCATTCAAACGCACTTCAAACCTACAAAATGCTGGAGCA
>CAYUTH010000202.1:0-4036 GCA_964447485.1 uncultured Candidatus Cloacimonadota bacterium
ACAAAGTTGCATTCCTCTTTCAGGAATCCGAAAGACAATTTGTTTTCCCGTCAATAAAGGATGAATACAATTTTTTTACTAATCAAAATAATAATATAGATATCACACAACAAATCAAAGAGTTATGCGAAATATTTAATGTAAAAATTGAAGACTTTTTTAATAGAGATATATATGAACTCTCTATTGGTGAACTCCGATTGCTTCAGATTATTTTTTCCTTTTCTGCAGAGACAGAATATTTGATACTTGATGAACCTGCAGATCATCTCGAGAAAATACTCCGCGATAAATTGTTCGATCTCATAAAATCAACCCACAATAGAGGAATGCTCATTCTGACCAAATATCCGGAATTGTACAAAACTGTTGCTGACACGAGTATTCCTATTAATGCAAGGTATGCATGAGGTTTGTTATGAAAAAACTACTTATACTATTAATGTTACTTTTCTTGTGTTCAATGCTTAATGCAGGTGTTCAGGAAGAGTTTGACTTCGCAAAAAAAATGTATGATGATACATTGTACGAGGAAGCAATAGGGAAATTCCAGAACATCATTCAAAAATATCAAACTTCAACCCTTGCAGAGGAAGCTCAATTTTATTTGGGTAATTCCTATATGGAGCTCGAGCAATATGTGAATGCCTCCTTTACATATAAACGTCTTCTGGATGATTATCCTGAGACAACGCTCTACCCACAAACTGTTTTCAAGCTCGCAGAAAGTCTTTTTGAAAGCAAAAATTATTTTGAGGCAGCACAGTATTACCAGGACCTGATCTATAACTATCCGCAAAGTCCTTTTGCACTGCAATCACTCAACAAGATCATAACTGCGTTGAAAAATGCCGGTATGTATAATGAAGCGATTCTTATATCCATGGATATCATTGAAAGTTTTAAAGGAAAAACTCAAATCCCCGGAATTCTGCTCTCACTTTCATCTGTGTATCAACTCCATAATATGCCTGCCGAGTATGAACAAACCCTTTTGAAAATTGTTGATACATATCCACAGTCCAATGAAAAATGGGAAGCGATACAGGAATTATCGCAATATTATTACAATAATGAAATGCCCGATCAAGCCCTGCAATTACTCCAAAATGGGCTTACTGAAACTATACCTCGAGAATTTGAACAATCGCTGCTATTACTCTATGCAGAACTCCTTGAACGAAGCGGAGACAAGCAAAAATCTCTGGAGCAATACAATGAATTTTATCGAAAATTCGACACATATCCACAACGGAATAAAATCGCTTATAAGATTGCATCTCTCCAATTTGCACTTGGAGAATATAAAAATACGATCCTCACCTGCAATGAATTTGAGCAAAATTTTCCTGTGGACGAGTTTACTCCGCAAATCCAATACCTGCTTGCATTTGCCCAATATCACCTCAAAGATTATACCCGGGCATTGACAATTCTAAATAATATTGATATCAAAAAAGCTTCTCTGGAAATACAAAAAGATATTCATCAATTGCGCACACAAATTTTCATAAAACAAAAGGAGTACGAACCTGCGATCTCTGCCTATCTTGGCATTATAAAAAAATATTCTCACATTACTGCAGTTGATTCCGCATATTATGATATTGGTCAGCTTTACCAAGAATATCTGCTAAATTTTAGTGCTGCTATAAATTACTATAATATTATTATCACAACCTATCCGGAGAGTGAACTTCGTGGGCAGGCGTATTTGGACATGGCATTTTGCAGCGAGCAACTCGGTCAATATCAGAGTGCTTCAGGGTATTACAAACAAGCGCTTTCTTCACGTTCTCTCACCACAGAAGAACGAAATAACATTTCCAGCAAATTGAATTATATAGAACAATTTATGGCAAAAAATGAGAGTCAGGCACTTGAAAATCTGGTGCAGACTTTTGCTCATTTCGTGCGAAATAATGATTACATAGCGACGATATATTCACTCACACAAATCTACACGCAGGACCTTAAAGATTTTAATAAAGCCCTGCAACTTCTTGAGAGTGATCCTTTATTTAGCAGTGAGCCAAAACTATTATTATTGAAAGGAGAAATTTTCCTCAAGCTTGCACAAAAAGCAGCGATTGAAAAAGACACTGCCGCTGAAATATATTATGCTGATGCACAACAAATTTTTGAATCTATTGTAACGGATTATACTGACATTCCCGAAAAAGCATATGCAGAATTCTATCTTATCACACTGAAAACCAGAACCTACGAGCCGGGAAGTGAGCTTTACATAACGAGCTTGCGACAGCTCACTCTCTCCTTCATCGATGCCTATACTACATTTCCATATATTGGTAAAGTCTATTTTAATCTCGGGAAAGCGCTTTTGCAATATGATAAATCTGATGAGCAGACGATCACGTATCTCCAAAAAGCTGCCACTCTTTCACAGGATGCTGAGATAAGAAATGAAGCATATCGCTACCTTGGCGATCTTTACCTTAAAAATGAAGGATACATTGCAGCAAGAAATCAATATCAGAAAATTGATGAACCGACCATCTATGCTGATCCTGAACTGCTCTATAATGTAGGATATGTTTATTATCAACTCAAATCCTATTCACAGAGTGCAATCTATTTTGAGTATTATATACAAAATTATACAGCTCAGGAAAACTACATCGATGCGCTCAACCTCCTCGCATCCATCTATCTGGCTATGAATGAGCCGGTTAAAGCAATCTCCTGTTATGCAGTTCTCTCAGAAAAGGCGCCGGATGACGGACTTCTTCGCACACTTCGGAATCTTTATATTGATGAAGATCAGTTTGATGAAGCGATTGAAATTTCAATGAAAATTGAAGCGCTTACAAGTAAGGACAGGCGGATCCTTGCCGGCATCTATGAAGCTCAAGGCAATCTGAGTTATGCAATCCTGCAATACGGACGGATCATAAGCCAGGTTGCCACAGAAGATACTATGCTCATCGACACTCAACATCTTGCAGACCTGCATATGCTGGTGGGGGATGTAAACAGCGCACTGACCAATTATACAAAAATCTACAACTTAACCGAGAGTTATAAAAACCCCTTCGAGAGTTTTTCCTATCTGAATTGGTCCAAAATTGCAGAAAATACAATCGTTGCATACTATAAATTAAAAAATCGGACACAGGCAGAAACATTTGAAAAATATTATAAATCCGTTATTAAGGATAAGATAGATGCCGAAGCCCACATTGCACTTGAGAGGGGAATTTACTATGCTCAGCTCGATCAGAAAAAGGCGCTGAAATTATTTAATGAAGTGATAAAAGATTATGCAGAAACAGAATACGCTGATGATGCGTATCTTGAACTGGCGATCATGGCGCTGGAGAATAAGGAATTTGAAGAAGCAGAAACCTATCTGACTACCTTGCTCGAAAATTTTCCTGATTCCGATCTTATCAATAATGTCTATCTAAAACTCGGATCAATGAACTTCAGTGAGGGCAATTTTCAGGAGGCGCTGGAGTATTATCAGAAAGTCATTCAGCGTGATACAGAAGGAACCTATGCGATGCAGGCGATCGAGAATTTTGCTTTGACCTGCAAATCTATGGGTGAGTGGATGCTTGCGATCGAAGCATATCAGATGCTTATAGACCGCTTCGGTTCACCGGAAATGACTCCCCGGACTATTTTCGAGATCTCATATTGCTATTATATGGATAAAGAATACAGGAAAGCCATACAGCTTTTCAAATCAATTCAGGATAAATTTACAGACAGCGAGGTAAAAGCTGAGATAATCTACTGGATAGGGGAATCGTATTATGGGCTCAAGGAGTATGACCAGGCAGTAGAAACACTCCTCAAGATCGTGTATGATTACAGTTATCTGGATCAGTGGTATGTGAATGCGAATATCAAAATTGCAATCGCATACGAAAAGCTTCAGAAATTCGATAAAGCCCGTCTTTTCTACAAAAATGTCATTGAACGCTACGGCACAAACTCCAATTGGGGGGCTGAGGCAAAAAAATTGCTGGACGCACTTCCATGATCTTCCTCAAAAATGCATCTTAAA
>CAYUTH010000203.1:0-3970 GCA_964447485.1 uncultured Candidatus Cloacimonadota bacterium
GATAAAGAACAAATCAAAAACTAAAAGATCTGAAGATAAACTTGATGTAGAAAAACTTACAGAAATTTGAAAGAAATATAAGGTTACTCAAAAGATAATGCTGCATACCGGTCTCACTTCAGATAAATGGAAATTATTCGGTATTGATAAACAAATTCTGATGATCGCTAATGAAATCAATCGGGCAAAGAATTGGATTGAGAAGAAAGATTTTGAGAAAGTATCACATTGCTACGAGCGTGCCATTGAGCTTGTTGACTTGACCGTTGAATGCTCAAAGAATACTAATTTTACTAGAGAGCTACTCAGGTACAGGGAGCAACTTGCTTTGGCGTATATACATAACGGACGTGTTTTTGATAATGCATTATATCGTTTGCTGTTAAATATGAATGTTAACTCATGTAATGTAATGAATACTCAATGAGTAAACACAGAGTTTCTTATGAACAAAGTTGAAATACAAAAGTCGATTCAGCACTTGCTTGAAAGAAAAAATGAGATAGTATTTGCATATCTCTTTGGTTCTTTTGTGGAAGAAGATTCTTATAATGATATTGATATAGGAATTTTCGTTAAATCAAATGATTATAAAGAAATTGCAGCTTCAAAGACTAATTATGATATTCTTTTGGCTTTAGAGATAGAGAAAATAACTAAAACATCTATAGATATAATAATTATGAACAACGCGTCGGATCAAATCATCTATAGTATTTCTGGAGGACTTTTGATCCTGAACCGACACGATGATATTCGCGTGGATTTCATTACTCAATCATGGGCAAGATATTTTGACTTTAAGTATCAGAGAGATATTTATTTGCAGGATGTTTTATAGAAAATGAATATAAAAAAGGATAGAATTATTACTCTCATTGGCGAAACTCAATATGCATTGGGTCAACTCTGTAGATATAAGAATGAAGATGCCGATTTATTAGCAAAAAATCCTGAGAAAATCGGAAATATTAAATATCAACTAATTGTGCTTATTGAAGCTTGTATTGACATGTGCACCCATATTGTTGCGAAATCATACAGCACTGCTCCTGAAAGTTATTCTCACTGTTTTCAGTTGTTGCAGGAAAACAATCTTATCGAAAAACAACTAGCAAATAAATTGTCGGAGATGGCAAAATTCAGAAATCTGTTGGTTCATTTGTATTGGAAAGTTGATAATAAACGTGTAATCGAAATAGCTCAAAATGAACTTGGATCATTCAAGGAATTTATTTATTCAATTGATCGCACAATAAATAGTAAATGAGAAAATAGGTATGAATAAAGCAGAAATTCTTCAATTATTTAGAAACGATGAAAATAAGATTTCGAAAATATTTTCTCGGCAAAAATATGAAACTTTTTTCCTCTATTAAGTGCTCATCGAGTAAAAAACAATTTGGAGGATCAAAATGAGCAAAAGAACACCTAACGTCAACACAGTAATTATCGGCGGAAACATCGTAAGGGATCCGGAAATCAAAGAAGTCGGAGACAAGAAAACCAAAGTTACAACGGTCACTATTGCCAACAACCGTCCCTACCAGGACAAAGATGGTAACTGGCAGGAAGAAACTACTTATGTAGATGTGGAAGCGTGGGGCAACCAGGCAAAGAAGATCGAAAGCAATGCCGAAAAGGGCAGTCCGATTCTTGTTGAGGGGAATCTGAAATTGAACCAGTGGGAAAATAATGAGGGCAAAACGATATCCAAAATTCTCATTAGAGCTGATAAAATACATGTACTTGAACACGAAAAGAAAAAGGAAGAGAAATTCTAAGTTCAATTCGGAACTTGGTTGTCATCCTTTCCAGTCCTCCGGAATAGAGAATCTAATATTTTGAAAGAATATCATAAATGAAAAGAATTGTATATAAAACTCACAGCTTCAAAGATGCTGAAAAATGGGATATTCAACAGCAAATTAATATGACACCCCAGCAGAGAATGGAAGCTGCAAAAGAATTAAAAGATCGAATATACGGTAAAACAACTATTGATGTTAGAGAATATCATGAAAGAAATAAGAAAAACTAATTATTCAGATGATGCTCTTGAACTGATGACATTGTTATATAAAAATCAGGTCGAATATCTAATCATTGGTGGGCAGGCAGTAATTTATTATGGACATGTTCGACTTACAGGAGATATTGATTTTTTTTATAACCAAACTGAAAAGAATGTGGAAAAATTATATAATTCACTTCTCGAATTCTGGAACAATGATATACCCGGTATTCAGAATAAACAAGATTTGATGGAAAAGAACGTCATCATCCAATTCGGTGTAATTCCCAATCGTATAGATCTGATAAGCAAAATTGAAGTAGTGAATTTTACTGAAGCGTGGCAAAAACGAGAAACAGTAAAAATAAATACCGAAAGAGGAGTTATAGTAGTTTATTTCATTGATATTGAGCATTTAATCAGAAATAAAGAAGCCCTTAATCGAGAAAAAGATAAAGAAGATATCAAGTTCTTGAAAAGGAAAGAGTCCCCCCGTCTGCCCAATTAAGCCGTAGCAGGCAGAAGACATCGTTTCAGGCGTCAGAAGTTAAATTCTTTTCTCGATGTTAACATAATACAAACTTATGAATAATCCCGAAATTAAGCAATTCATAAAAGAGAATAGCTCTCTTTTCTGGTGGATAAAGGAAGATGCAAAAGAGAATATTAGCATAAATCTATTGGTAGAAATAATTTTGAATTATGGAGATCTCGAAAGCGTAAAAAAACTTTTTAGTCTCATTGGAATAAAAAAAGTTGCTGAGTTATTTTATCAGAGCACAAAAAGAAAACGTGTGAATTATCATCCCAGAACTGTTCATTTTTTTAATCTATATTTTAAACGAAATGCATAAAGATATTCTGACTAAGAAGCAAGAAGAATTGCTCCCATTGATTTCTGATTTTTCAAAAGATTATTACCTCGTTGGTGGTACTGCGATTTCATTGTATATTGGGCATCGACTTTCTTTAGATTTTGATCTGTTTACTAAAAAAAATATTAATCGAAACCAAATAAAAGCTATTATTGAAGAAAACCATTTTTTTGTTGAAGAAACAATTTTTGAAGCGTACGATCAAATACATTTTATCATTAATAATACAAAACTTACCTTTTTTCATTTTCCATATTCCATAGATGCAAATACTAATTTTGAGAATGTTATTCAAATACCATCTTTGTTAGAATTAGCAGCGATGAAATCCTATGCTCTTGGTGGAAGAGCAAAATGGAAAGACTATGTTGATTTGTATTTCCTGTTGAAATTTCATTTCAATCTAGAGGAAATATCATCCAGAGCAAAAGAAATATTTGGTAGTTTCTTTAATGAGAAACTCTTTCGAGAGCAGCTCTCATATTTTGAAGATATAGACTACAGTGAGGAAGTAGAATACGTAAGTAAGGGTGTAAGTGATGATGAAATTAAAAATTTTTTAATTAACATCGCAACTGTACCATTTAAATAGACGTGAGATCTAAATATGTGTAAAAACTCTATTAAAATTGTTCATCAAACAAATAAACAATTTGGAGGATCAAAATGAGCAAAACCCAGTGAAATAATCAGCAAGCAAGCTGAATTTCACCCTGACGAAATAAAAAGAAAGATTTCGTTGGGCAGGCGGGTCAAGAAGAAAAAAGCAGAAGGAAAAAGGCTTAAATCACAAAGCAGAAATTAGAAATCAGAAAGATGGAAATTTTATATGAATGAGAAATTAGAACTTGATGATCATGTAAAGAAAAAGTAAAAAGCAACCCAGTTCACCCCGTTAAATCCCTTCGGGATCCCGATTATCGGGATATTTAACAGGGTGAAATAAAAGAAAGATTTCACGGGTCAGGGAAAGCAAACCAGTGAAATAGCAAATAAATAAATTTCACAGGTCAAGAAAAGCAAAATGAAGAAATGAAAAAATGAATGCTAGTGAAAAGATATCAGGCTTCTCCGTAAGCTG
>CAYUTH010000204.1:0-3956 GCA_964447485.1 uncultured Candidatus Cloacimonadota bacterium
AAAGGAATATACCAAATTGCAGGGCTATATGGGCTGGCAATATGCCTTGAATGATGGCGAAGATCCTGAAGTTGCCCAAGCGCTCTTCGAGCAATACCTGCCGCGCTTTAAGGGTGATATTCTCCCTGAAACAAAAACCGGGATTATCCTATCTATAATTGATAAGATGGATACGATTGCCGGTTGCTTTTCCATCGGGTTGCAGCCCACAGGCACAAGCGATCCTCTCGGGATAAGACGAGCAGGAAACGGAATTATTTCCATCCTCGCAGAACATGACCTGTCCTTGAATCTTGAAGAATTTATGAAGCAGGGGATTGCTCCTTATAAAGATTCCAAAAAAGATTTTTTTGCTAATCTGGTAGAATTCTTCACACAGAGAATCCGTATGTATCTAGAGCAGCAGGGCATTGATTATGATGTGATAAATGCGACAATTGAAGCTGATTATCGAAATATACCGGATCTCATTACCCGCGCAAAAAATCTGCAGGAATTCAAGCTTCATGAAGATTTCAAGGATTTTATTATCGGATTTAAAAGAGCATCAAATATCCTGGAAAGCTCAAAAAAGATCATTCCTATGAATGAAGCGCTCCTTAATGAAAAAGAGGAAGTGCAGCTCTATAAAAAACTCACAGAGATCATTCCCCATTATGAAGCTCATTTTGAAGAAAAAAATTATAATGCTTGTTTTAACGATCTTGTTGAATTAAAGGACTATATCGACACATTTTTTGATAATGTGATGGTCATGGTCGAGAATGAACAGCTTCTGGAAAACCGTATGGCGCTCCTCCGCCTGATCCATTCTACATTTGTGAAAACTGCCGACCTATCCAAAATAGTGTATGAATTATAATTATCTGGAGACGTAATGAACACATTACTTTCACACCGCGCACGTGCAATCAAGCCATCCCCCACACTGACTGTTTCTGCCCTTGCCAAACAGATGAAGGCAGAAGGTCATGATGTGATAAATTTCGGGGTTGGTGAGCCGGATTTCAACACACCCGAGTATATTAAAGACGCTGCGAAAAAAGCTCTGGACGACAATTTTACCCGATATACCGTTTCTGCCGGAATTCTTGAATTGCGGGAAGCTATTGTAGAGAAGTTCAAAAAGGACAATGGACTTGAGTATACTGCAGATCAGATACTTGTTTCTCCCGGAGCCAAAGCTTCGATCACTCACATTCTCCTCGCAATCTGTGATCCACGCGACGAAATACTTATCCCGTCTCCGTACTGGGTGAGTTATACTTCTCAGGTGGAAATGGTAGACGGTCATCCCATCCTGCTTCCCACAGACATGAGCACAAACTTCAAGATCACTGCGCAGCAACTCGATGAAGCGATTTCTTCACTGAGCAATCCGAAAGCACTCATACTGAACTCGCCGAATAATCCCACAGGAAGTGTCTATACCAGAGATGAGCTGCTTGGTATTGCAGAAGTGTGTGTGAAAAATGGCATTCTTATAATTTCCGATGAAATCTATGAAAAGCTCATTTATGATGATGAAGAGCATGTGTCTATAGCATCGCTTTCCCCCGAAGTAAAGGAAATCACCATTGTGATAAACGGCGTTTCCAAAGCGTATGCCATGACAGGATGGCGTCTCGGATATGCTGCCGGACCGATAGAAGTCATTAAATATGCAAGCCGCATTCAGAGCCATACGACCTCGAATGTAAATTCCATGACTCAGAAAGCTACAATCACAGCACTTACTGAAGATGACGGAAGCATTGAGAAAATGCGTCAGCAGTTTGAGAAGCGCAGGAACTTCCTTGTAAAAGAACTCAACAATATCCCAAATGTGAAATGTATGCTTCCAAAAGGCGCTTTTTATGCAATGCCGGACATTTCCTTCTATTTACAAAATAATAAAATCAACATAACATCCTCCGCAGATCTCTGCACCTATATACTGAAAAAATATTACGTGGCAATCGTTCCCGGGCTTGCTTTCGGGGCAAATAATTATGTCCGCTTTTCATATGCAAATTCTATGGAGAATATTGAAGTAGGATTGCAGCGTTTTGCCGAGGGATTGAAAAGTATTATATAACATGTCTTTTTTCACTGATGAATGGAAAAAACGGAGATATTATCGAAATAAGGACATCACCTCGATATGGAAGCTCATTATTAGAATCATACTGTTGGTTTTGCTGATCCTGCTCGTTCGTTTTTTCTCTACAGGCGGCGTTTCGAAGTTCTGGGACTATATTCTTCATGATAATAACAAACCTGCCACTGTGATAATTGAAGAAAGTGATACAGAATAATGAGTTTGCTTGTCGTTGGTTCTATAGCTCTTGACAGCATTGAAAATCATCACGGAAAAGTTCATGATGTGCTGGGCGGTTCTGCAGTATATGCGTCGGTTTCAGCAAGCTTCCTGTATGATAAAGTTTCCATTGTCGGTGTAGTTGGTCAGGATTTCCCGAAAGAACATGTAGAACTCCTTGAGAAGCACGGAGTGAATACATCAGCTTTGCATTTTGCCGAAGGGCAAACTTTTCGTTGGAGAGGACGTTATAAAAACCTCAATCAGGCAATTACGCTGGAAACCCACTTAAATGTTTTTGAGAAATTCAATCCGATCATTCCCGAAAAACTTCGTAACTCTCCATTTATATTACTTGGCAATATCGATCCGGAAATACAACTCAATGTTATCTCTCAGATGCGAAAACCAAAAATAATTGCTGCCGACACGATGAACTACTGGATCATCAAAAAACTCGATAAGCTGATGGAAATGCTTCAGCATATTGATATCCTCTTTATTAATGATGAGGAAATACGTTTGCTCACGCAGGAACACTATTTGTACGATGCTTCACAAAAAATACTCACTTACGGACCGAAGATCGTAGTCGTCAAAAAAGGAGAGCACGGCGTGATGGTCGTAAAAAAGGATTTCTATTTCTTTGCTCCGGGATATCCGTTAAAAAAAGTACTGGATACAACAGGCGCAGGCGATTGCTTCTCCGGTGGTTTCATGGGTTATATCGCATCCTGTAAAACACTCACAAATAAAACCCTGAAACAGGCAGCCATTATGGGAACGATCACTTCCGCATTTAATGTTGAAGGTTTCAGTTTGGATGCACTGACAGAGCTTTCAAAAGAAAAAATAGAATCACGTTTTAATAAGCTCAAAAAATACACCCAATTTTAATAATGAAAGATAAAATGGATTATAAGAAGGCAGGTGTAGATATCAATGCAGGGGAAAAAGCTGTTGGTTTGATAAAACCTCTTGCAAAAAGCACTTTCTCAAAAAATGTTCTCACTGACATCGGTTCCTTTGGTGCACTTTTCAAACTCGATCTGTCAAAGTGGAAACAGCCAATCCTTGTATCAAGCACGGACAGTGTGGGCTCAAAAGTGCAGGTTGCAAATCTGGCACAAAAATGGGATACTGTCGGGCAGGATATTGTAAATCACTGTGTAAATGATATCCTCACACAGGGAGCTTATCCGCTTTTTTTTCTTGATTATATTGGAATAGGGAAAGTTTTACCCCAACATATTGAAGAAATCGTAAAGGGGCTTGCTCTTGCCTGCAGGCAAAATGACTGTGCACTCATCGGCGGAGAACTTGCGGAAATGCCGTCTCTTTATCAGAAGGATGATTTTGACCTGGTCGGCACGATTATCGGCTGTGTTGATGAAGAATGTGCAATCTCAGGTAAGACAATTACCAATGGCGATGTGCTTCTCGGATTTTCCTCGACGGGTCTTCATACGAACGGATACACTTTAGCTCGAAAAATCGTGTTTAATATACTTAAACTCAAGCCGGATTCTTATATAAATGCATTGGGCAAAACTATTGCAGAAATACTTCTAGCAGTACACAAATCATATTATCCTATCCTTAAACCTTTTATTGATCAGCATATTGTCAAAGGACTTGCCCATATCACAGGCGGAGG
>CAYUTH010000205.1:0-3952 GCA_964447485.1 uncultured Candidatus Cloacimonadota bacterium
TCCATGGGAACATGTATGATGGTTTCTCTGCCTTGATTATACGCTTTTTGCATGACCTCTTCACTGTATGCAAGATCAGGGAGTATCGCGAAAGTAATTGCCTTGTTCAGAGTCAGAAATTCATCAAGTAAAGGTCCGCCGAAATAACCGAAATCATCAATAATAATGGAGAGTTCTGTGATCTTATCATAGAGCCCCTTCGTGTCATTCTTCAGGATAAGCATGTAATATTGCCTCGTAACAGGATCGAAAATCTCCATCTCTATCTTGCTGCCGTCATCGGATTCATTCACATTGAGTATCTGGCCACCCTTTTCTTCGACCTTATCAGTAATGAAAATATTGCTGATCGTCAAGCTGAGCTGATTGGAATTTATCGTTATTTCTTTGTACGTTTTTCCATTGAATTCGTATGTCTTGATGAACTTATCCGGGATTTCAAGGCGCTTGAGGGCATAATCAATAATATTGCCGACACCCTGTACTTCCGTAGTTTCTTCCGTGACAATAAGCGTATCGTCTTCCGGTGATTTTTTTAGCGAGACGACAACCTGCCAGATGAAGAACACCACGATAATAAAGACGGCAACGATCAATAAACCCTTAAATTTTAAGAGAGCGTTATCTTCTTTCTTTTTTGAAGTTTTCTTCTTATATCGTTTGCGTTGTTTATTTGCCATATAGACTTAAAATGCGCAAGCCCTTTTCTTTGTCAAAATTATTGACAAAGATTTAGATGGACTTGAACTCTGCTTAAAGAAACATGAATGGAACTGTTTATTACATGGCTGATATTAATGTTTTGCATTATTTCTTTATAAATGATACAAAAAACATAGATTATAATCTTGTTCGAAAGAGCACATTTTTATACAATATTAAAAAAAATATGCAGGAGGAAGCATGATTGAAATCCGTATGCATGGCCGTGGCGGTCAGGGAGCGGTTAAAGCTTCTTTTGTTTTGGCAGAAGCTGCTTTCCAGGGCGGAAAGTATGTACAGGCATTTCCCCGATTCGGTGTTGAGCGGCGAGGTGCTCCCGTAGAAGCCTTTACAAGAATTGATGATAAGCCGGTACAGATCCGATCACAGATATATGATCCGGATGGCGTTATCGTACTCGATCCGTCATTAACTGAGGTTGTTGATATCACAAAAGGGCTGAAAAAGGGCGGTTGGATATTGATCAATTCTGACAAGAAACCCGAGTTTTATAATTTTGGTGATGACTTTAAAGTTTACACAGTTGATGCGACTGAAATTGCCGTTCAAAACAGACTTGGTTCCCGAACGGCGCCCATTGTGAACACTGCGATTGTCGGTGCATTTGCAAAGCTCACAGGTATTGTGAAAATAGATGCAGTTTTTAAGGGGATTGAAAGTTCTATTCCCCGATCCCAGGAAGCAAACAAGCATGCTGCCAAGCAGGCTTATGATGCTATTGCGAGCAGATAGAAAGGATGTGAATATGGTTATTAAGTTTCAGAAGAATGATAAACCGGTTATCATCACCGGAGCGAAAGATATGCCCCCGATGGGTGCGTCTCTTGGCTCGATGCTTCATAATAAAACGGGCAGTTGGCGCAATGTGCGACCGATAATCGATTATGAAAAGTGTATAAAGTGCTTCATCTGCTGGAAAATTTGTCCCGAACCTGCAATAGATATAAAGGATGATCTTCCCGTTATCAATTATGATTATTGCAAAGGATGTCTTATGTGTTTGGAAGAATGCCCTAAAGATGCGATCAGTTACGAAAAGGAGGGCAAATGAAAAAGACAATGATGGGAAACTTTGCTGCATCATGGGGTGCACAGCTTTCGCGGGTGCAGGTAATTGCTGCATATCCGATCACGCCCCAGACACTCATCGTGGAAAAGTTATCTGAGATCGTTGCGGACGGTGAGCTTGATGCGAAATTCATCAAAGTGGAATCTGAGCACTCTGCGATGGCAGCGTGTATCGGTGCATCGGCAACCGGAGCGAGAGCATATACTGCGACCAGTGCTCAGGGATTGGCTCTCATGCACGAAATGCTTCATTGGGCAGGACTTGCACGAATGCCCATAGTTATGACAAATGTGAACAGGGCAATGGCTCCGGGTTGGTCGATTTGGGCAGATCAGAATGACAGCTTGTCCCAAAGAGATACCGGCTGGATGCAGATCTATGCTTCAAGTGCACAGGATATTCTTGATTCAACAATTATCGGATATAAGGTAAGCGAGAAGGTGTTGCTTCCGACACTCATATCTTTTGACGCTTTCTTCCTTTCTCACACTGTGGAAGTGGTTGATATGCCCGATATCGAGCTTGTTGATAAATATCTTCCACCCTATAATCCAGAATATAAGCTGGATGTAAATGATCCCCGATCATTTGGTGCGCTGACTGACGAACAATACTATTATGAATTCCGTTACAAGATGCAGGAAGCTATGGATGAAGCAGTGAATGTCATCAAACAAGCCGGCAAAGAATATGAAGAACTTACTGGAAGATCATATAAACTGGTCCATCCGTATAGATGCGAAGATGCGGACTTGATCCTTGTTACTTCAGGCACGATTGCCGAGACTACGAATGTAGCTGTTGATGAACTTCGTGCAGAAGGTAAAAAGGTCGGCAATTTGCGAATTCGTGTGATTCGTCCCTATCCTAAGAAGGAAATCCTTGAGGTAGTCAAAGGTGTGAAAAAACTTGCAGTGATAGACAGGAACATTTCTCCTGGTTATTCTGGTATTTTCTCCCAAGAGTTAAAATCTGCATTATATAATGAAGTTGATATTCCGATGCGGTCCTATATTGCAGGACTTGGCGGACGAGATGTAAAAATTGAGGATATAAAAGATATGGCAAATGATGCACTCAAAAATGATACTCCAAATGATTTAATATGGAAAGGAGTCAAGCTATGAGATTAACAATTCCCGAACAAGAAATCATGACTCCAGGTCACCTTGCATGCCAGGGTTGTGGAGGTTCTCTTGCGATGCGCTATGCCCTCAAGGTGTTTGGCAGGAACACAATGCTTTCCATCCCCGCGTGCTGTTGGGCTGTGATAGATGGTGCTTTTCCATATACAGCCGTAAACGTACCTTTATTTCACACTGCATTTGAGACTGCTGCAATTATGGCATCAGGAATTAAAGCAGGTCTTATGGTGCAGGGAAAAGATACCACAAATGTCGTTGCCTGGGCTGGCGACGGAGGAACCTTTGATATTGGCATACAGGCAATTTCCGGTGCAGCAGAGAGAAATGATGATATTACTTATATCGTGTATGATAATGAAGCATATATGAACACAGGTATACAGCGCAGTTCCGCAACTCCCGAGGGTGCATGGACCACCACCACGCCTGTAAAACACTACAAAAAAGGACCAAAGAAAAACATGATCGAGATCATGGCAGCTCACCGCATTCCTTATGCGGCAACTGCATCGGTCGGATATCCGGAAGATTTCTGTAAAAAGCTTGAAAGGGCAAAGAACACAAAGGGTTTTACATTTATCCATGTACTCGCACCCTGTCCCACGGGCTGGAAATCTGACCCAAGATATACTATTAAACTTGCAAAACTCGCAGTTCAAACAAATTCTTTCCCGCTTTATGAAATAACAGATGGAATTTATTATAAGCAAAATTTGAAAGTAAAAGAACGAAAACCCATCAAAGAATATTTCCAGTACCAGGGAAGGTTCAAGCATTTGCACGAAGATGAAGTACAGCATCTTCAAAATTATATAGATGAAACCTACGCTCTTTTAGAAATGAAGTTAGAATAATTGTGATATATAATTGTTATTCCCTCTTTTTTTATTGAAAGAGGGAATTTTTTAAAAAAAATTTAACAAAAACTTGACACGGTTTTTTATAGGACAATTTATCAGGGTCCTCATAATTCCCTCCTTTACTCTTAGTAGAGTCGAGCCGCTTCCCCGGCGGC
>CAYUTH010000206.1:0-3929 GCA_964447485.1 uncultured Candidatus Cloacimonadota bacterium
GATCAAAGATAAAAAGAAAAGAACCATGGCTTTTATCTCCTGTGAAGACCTGCACGACAAATTTGAAGTTGTTCTTTTCTCTAATGAATATACAAAGTTCGGTGACCTGATAAATGAAAAAGATATTATTTATGTTATTGGAAAACTCTCTTCAAAAATCCGAGAGAACCAGGATCGGCTCTCAATCGTTGCAGATCAGATAATCCTCGAAGAAAACTGGCAAAAAGATATTTCCGGCAATATATCTTTTGAAATAGATGAAACACAATACTCTGAGAAGGATTTGAATCATTTTGTGGAAGAGCAGATACTCACCCATCCTGGAAATTTCAGGGTCGTGTTCAATGTCCGCACAAAACTTTTCGGCACACTCAGGATCGAATCACAGCGGTACAAAATATTTCCACATAAAAATCTTTACAGATATTTGCAGAATAACGGACATTTCATAGAAAATATGAAGGTGGACTTCAATGAAAAATAAATTGTTTTTTACACTGATGCTCGTGTTCATCCCAATTTTTCTCATTGCGGAATTGAATGTGTATTTTGACTGTAACCGCTTTCCTGCAGAAAATGGAAATACAACCTTCGAGATAACCTACAAAGTTTTTGATTCTGACCTTGATTTTACTGCACAGGATAATATTCTCATGGCACAATTGCATGTAAATTTCAATATCTATAATGCACAAGGACTGGAACTGTATAATAAAGATTTTATCAGGCAGATCAAGGTTGATCTGGACAAAACCTCCATTTACCATGATGAATTTTTTATTGATAAAATGAAAGCTACTGTCACGCCGGGTTTATACAAGTTCTCAATTGACATTCAGGATCGTGTAAACGCAAAGAGCATCACCTGGGGAAAAACATATAATACTCTTGATTTCACTCATATGAATATCAGTGATATTGAAATAAGCTCTTTTCATCAAAGTGATTCAACAGCAGAATTTCAGGATTTCAAACGGAATAATATCCTCTTTCTTGTAAATCCAAATCATCTTTTCGGTTCCGAGAAGGATGAGGGCTTTACTTATTATTTTGAAGTTTTTCAAAATGTTTCAACCCTCGAGAATCCACTGAAAGGCACATGGGTTTTAAACATTCAGAACAAAGATCACAACTCAGTATATAATGAAGAAAAGAAGTTTTCATCAACACTGAAGACAAAACCATTCTGGAAATGGATACCTGTCTCACAATGGGAAACCGGCACGTATCGCCTCACTCTCAACCTTTTCTCAGATGAAAATCCTGATGAACCAATTGCAACGCGGGAAGACTTGATTTTCATTCAAGAGAGTAAGCAAACCATTTCGCATGCAGAAATTGATAAAGAGTACCGTTACGCCAAATATTTTCTGACGAATTATGAAGAGAGTGTGTATGAGAATCTTGATGATGAAGGGTGTGCTGAATTTTTGAAGCGTTTTTGGGAGCAAAATGACCCAAATCCAAAGACAGAACAGAATGAATATAAAGAAGAGATCATTCGCCGGGTGAACTATGCGAATAGAAATTTTTCTCATTACGGAGATGGCTGGAAATCAGATAGGGGCAGGATCTACATTCGTCAGGGCAAACCCGAAGAAGTGATTGATAAGAGTTACGAATACGATGCAAAACCGTACATAATATGGAAGTATTATATTGGCGGAAAGCGCATCTATGTATTTGTAGATTTCACAAAGTTGGGAAATTATAAGCTTGTGTATGTGGATAACGATGATTTCGAGTTTACTGTTCCGGATTGGGAAGATTATTTAGGACCTTATTTTGACGAAAACGAACTGCAGTGATCAGTAATCCTCTCCGAGAAATGCATTTTTTATGTGGCGCAGAGAATAATCCTTTGAATTTTTGTTATAGTCAAGCGTAATTATATCAAACCGGACAGGCATTTCGATGTCTTTTTTTGATAGGTAATGGTAGGCGGTTTTAATGATCTTTTGTCTTTTGCTCTCTGTGACTGCATCCAATGCTTCTCCAAATGTGTGCGATCTTCGTGCTTTGACTTCCACAAAAATGATTTCTTGATCCCTGCTGCAAATGATATCTATCTCACCATAAGGAGAATGGTAATTTCGTTCGGTAATGGTATAGCCCTTGCTTTCCAGGAATCTTGTAGCCGTGTCCTCACCAAAGGTTGCAAAAATTTTATTCATGTTTCAAAAGTGGAAAAAATATTTTTTTATGTAAATAAATTATGAAAATCTTTATCGAAGTTGCGTTGCCGATTAATATCAAGGACACTTTTACCTATTCTTGTCCAAAGAATCTTTCACCTCAGATCGGACAGAGAGTGATCGTGGATTTTAATTACCGGATCCAGACAGGAATTATCATTGGAATGCCAGAAAAACCTGCATATGATGAAGATAAGATAAAAGAAATCCATGAAATTATCGATGCGAAACCTCTTATCAATAAAGAGCTTCTGGCCTTCGCCGAATGGATTTCAAAATATTACCACTGCCCTATCGGGCTCGTTTTTAAAGCAATGCTGCCTGCGGGAATCAACGTAAATACAATACAGAAAATTGTGCTGAAAAAGTCCGAAACCAAAGATAAAGATTTCCTGAAGATCATTAAATTTATAGAAAAAAATGGAAATTCCTGTGCGATTGAAGATTTGAAACAGTCTAAAATTTCTCCTCTTTATAAAAACCTTCTCGAAATGGAGGAACAGGGACTCATCGAGATCGAGCGTCATTATAAGAGAAAAGTTCAGAAGAAAGTCGTGAACTGCATTAGGTTGCTAACCGATTCCTGTGAAGACAATCTCACGCCGAAACAACAAGAGCTCAAACAGTTCCTGCAGACCCAGTCAGAGCCGATCTTCATGGCGGATATTTCAAAAGAATTCTCCTACAGTATAATTAATAAATTAAAAGAAAAAAATCTTATTGAGATATATAAGCGAGAAATTCACCCGGATATTTTTTCGGATATTGTGCGGCACGAACCTCTTACCTTCGAGCTTACTGACGAACAAACAGAGGTTTTAGGAAAGCTCGAAGCACGGATAGATGAACAGACTTTTCATGCGTTCCTTCTTCATGGCGTTACTTCGAGTGGAAAAACGGAAGTCTACATCCGTGCAATGAAAAAAGCCCTTTCTCATGGCAAAACTGCAATAATCCTTATTCCTGAAATTTCCTTAACTCCCCAAACAGTTGAGAGATTTTACTCCCACTTCGGTGATATCATTGCAGTTCTACACAGCAAGCTCAGCGACAGAGAACGATTACACTATTGGAATCTTCTAAAAAAGGGCGAGAAAAAGATTGCTATCGGTCCAAGAAGTGCTCTGTTTGCTCCGCTTGAAAATCTCGGACTCATTATAGTGGATGAAGAACACGAGAACACGTACAAGCAGCACGAACGACCGCCTCTTTATAATGCACGTGACATGGCAGTTTTGAGAGCAAAAATGAATAACGCAGTTGTGCTTCTGGGAACTGCAACTCCTTATCTTGAATCATACTTTAATACTCAGCATAAGAAATATTCTCTTCTTAAAATGACCAAAAGAGTGAAAAATCAAATACTGCCCAAGCTGATTGTTGTTGATATGCGTGAAGAGGAAGATCATACAGAAATTTTTTCTAAACTTCTCAGGGACAAGATCGAGGACCGGCTCATTAAGAAGGAGCAGATCCTTCTCTTTCAGAATCGCAGAGGATATGCTTCGTATGTGCAGTGCGTAAAGTGCGGACATGTGCTTCAATGCAAAGATTGCAACATCAGCATGACCTATCATTCCCGAAACAAAAAGATCAAGTGTCATTACTGCGGATACGAACGCTCCATGCCACGCAAGTGTCCTGAATGCGGCGGGTACATTTTTAATTTTGGCTCGCCGGGCACCGAGAAGATCGAGCAGAACCTGCAATTCCTTTTCCCGACTGCAAGAATTG
>CAYUTH010000207.1:0-3922 GCA_964447485.1 uncultured Candidatus Cloacimonadota bacterium
CTTCATTAGAATATATATCAGTGAAGGATGTATAATATTCTTCATGTAATCCGATTATATCCAATGTATCGATGCTGGTTGTATCCTTACAATTAATTATACCTTCGAGAATGTCACCTTTGCCGGAACCTGAAGCTTTACTCGGAATAATAGAACTCGTAACCTTTAAGTATATCATATCAACAGATGGTATGTCAAAAACATTTAGATAAAGGAGCAGAGAATCATTTTCGGAAAGTGTAATAATGCTGTCCTTGCCTGAATATTTGATAAGTGATTTCGTAGTGTAAGGGAATATATAGCCATTTGTATTATTAATTCCGACTTCTACTTCCTTTGAATGTCCAATCCCAACCAATTGAACCATATCAAGATAATTTTTGTTGTTTTGATCTTCTTTTATTTGTAAATCTGGCTTTCCCGGATTGATTGTTGATTTATCTAACAGGATATAGTCAAATTGATCTTTTCCCCGGTTTTCAGCTAAAGGTAATATATTATTAATATATTCATTATCAATATAAATTGACGGACATCCCGAAGGTTTATTATATATTGGATAGGAAATTGTTCCCGGATAACTGATAGTCGTAATTAATCCACGAAATTCGTCTGACGAACAACAAACAGGAGAATTCGGATTACTCGGGACATCATTTAACTTAAGGCGCATATTAGAATATGTTCCTGTTGTTGGAATATCACATGCCTGTGGTATTTGAATATCAAATGTTCCGTTACTATTTGATTGAACATAAGGCGAATTGTTAAGATCATATCTTTGTGTACCCTCATCTTCTTCCCACATAATAGAAATTTTATACCATGTATCGATATCACCCTGATAAGGTGCATTCAATTTAAGAGTATAATAATTACCATAATAAACCTGACTACAATAACCACCGGATTGGGTAGATGGATATATACCCTTAGATTCGGTACTCGAGCTAAACAAAATAGGAATTGGTGGTTTATTTGATGGGTCGTATTCAACTGTTGATTCGGTTTTTAAATCTCCATCTTCATAAATTTTTTATAGTAATTGGTCCTTCATAATCCTGAATCATTTTTCTTTTATAGTAACAACTTAATGGGAATGCCCGATCATTAAAATTACTTGTATGCTTTGAGGTTGATTGATTATCAACAATCAATGTTCCATCCTCTTTTTCTAAAGAATAAGTTACAACAGGTGATTGGGTACTGCAATTATGGTAGATAAAAAACAACTCATTATTACTATCATTACTATTTGTTGGATTATTCCAACTATAAAAGTATGATTCGAGGAAAATATAGTTGGGATCAGTAATAATATAATTTGTAAAATCGGAAAACAGTGTTATGCCCCATGAATTATCTCTTCTCTCTTCTGCAGGATTAATTTGATTTACAGGGTCAAAAGGCCATTTGTCCTCTGTTATAAAATCTGGTATTGAATCTTTGTAATATGATACATCATTATAATATGATGGATCGTAACATGGCTTCCAATATATATGCCAACCTGTAAGATCGTTTCTTTTACATTTATTGTTTTTAAAATAAGTATTTTGAGGAGGATCAAGCCATGATGAAGCCCATGGTACGTCCCAGAAAGTTGTAACTGCTGTATTAGAACATTTAAAATAGTTATTTACAATAACTTGATCATCATTACCTCCACAAATTTCTATTCCTACTTCATCAGCTATATTCCTGAAGATTAAATTTTTTGGACCATTGGATCCATGTACCTTATCAATTCTAACCCAACTTCCACAATTTCCTTCAAACAAGTTTTCATAAGGACCATCTCCATCAAAGTTGTCATTATGACCATGGATACACATATCAGATATTACCCACTCAAAAGGGTCAATAATAAAAGGGTATTCTGAATGTTGTTCATCCATACTGTTATATGCTATTACATTATGATGTGCTTCATCGGAAAGTACAATCGCATGACGCAATCTACCAAACACATTATTTTCAATAAGGCATTTATTGCTATACTCTCCTATCTGTATGCCATACCCATTTCCACCTTCTCCATAATCAATACCATGGTGAAAATAACATCCTTTGAACTCTAAATTATTACTATTGGTAATATAAATATGACTTCTTCCAGCATCATCAAATTCCACACCATGTACCCAGCAATTTTGTGCATAATTATATCGAACAAACATTCCTGTGTACGACTCTGTCAACTCTTGAACAGAATTAGACAAATTTTCCCGTACAATTTTTAGATCCTCAATTCCGACATTAGTAACAACATTGTTATAACTTCCTTTAATTTTTAGAAAATCATAATGTCTGGTAGTGTCATCGTCTACCATATCCCATGGTTTAACAAACTTCAATATGGTAAATTCTGATCCTGTACCTTTAAAGATAATGTTGCTTCTGTTAATCTCTATCGTGTTATGCATCTCATACTCCCCCGCTGGAAAATAGAACATTATGTTATCTGAAGAATAGCCTGAATTAGTAATAATTGTAGATATTTTTTGATCTAATGTATTTCCGCTAATTGTATCCATGTCTGTTACAACATTAAATATCTTATTTATATCTAAAGTATCATACGCAACTAACATATTGTCATATCCTGCTTTTTGCCACGGCAGTTTTCCATCTGCTAATGTATCTGGCAAAAAATCATTAGGTATCATAGTTCCTATTTGTCCAAACATTAAACTTAAACTTATTAAACATATAAATATAGTTAACACTATGATTCTTTTAAGTTTCTTCATCCTGACTCCTTTTTAATTCGTTATATAATTCTTAACCTTTTTTTTTGTCTTATATTGACCTGGGAATACGATCTTTGTACCGTCATTTGAGAAACGTGGATTATTACCATAACTTGCAAGCCTTCCTTTTTGCGTTCCATCATTATTCATTATATAAATATCACCATCTTGAAAACCATTATTGGAATATACAATCTGTGAATCATTAAAAAGTGCAATATGGGGATCATAACCTTGTCCTAAGTCACTAATTGCAGAACCATCATAATTAACAATATATATGTTAGGTGTATAGAAATAAACAATTTTTGCTGATGATACTTCTATTGGGAAACCTACTGCAATTTCCGATAAGAGATGAATTATATTTGAACCATCCTTATACATTGAAAACAATCCCGCATTATCACCTCTTTTAGTGTAGAATATTTTTTCTTCATCAATAGAATATTTCGACCAACTTAAAGAATTTCCGCTTGTTAAAAGTGTGTCTATTATACCGTTATATAATTCCATTCTACAAATACTATACAATGATTTCTTCAAACACTCACAATTATAGATAATCTCATTATTGTCTAATGATAAACAAGGTTGTCTTTCAATAATATCTTTTGTTCCTGTAAGTTGTGTAATATTATCACCATTTATGTTAGCAATAAATATATCATTATTAGAAACAAAAACCACCTTTGATCCATCAGAAAAAATAACTGGTGGTTCAGATTTCACATCAAGTGTATCTGTGATTAATGTGTTGTTCGAGCCATCTTCATTTACGGTGTATAAACTCTTACCAGACCTATATAAAATCATTGTACTATTTGGCACGAATAACGCGTAGGTCGCACCAACATCTATCACTTTTGTAAGATCACTCCCATCTGCGTTCATCGTATATATACAGAATTCGTAATACTCGATATCAACATTTTCATCACAACCCGTTATAACAACCATTGCTATAAAGACTAATCCAATTATTATGTAACGATTTATTCTTTTTTTCATACTACATTCCTTAGATTAATTTCAAAGATTGATAAGAAAAATTCCCTCAGCTTCAACATCCCATTCTTATTCTTGTTCGTTATTCCAATTCCACTTTCAAATGGAAAACCTCTCTAATCGGGAATAATTATAGAGAGGATATTATAGAATTACTTTAT
>CAYUTH010000208.1:0-3916 GCA_964447485.1 uncultured Candidatus Cloacimonadota bacterium
GAGAGTGCGAATATGCTCAGTTTCTTTGTCAGAAACACCCGAATCTGATAGTTTTTTAAGCGCAGGTAAAACTATATCCCATGAAACTTTGAGTATGATCAATGAAACGATCATTGCACCGATGTGATCAACAAATGCCCATTGAGGTTTGATCACTGAAATTCCAACTGCAACCAGTGCAGGAATAGAACTAAGTGCATCGGATCTGTGATGCCATGCATTCGCAATAAGCGCAGAGGATTTTACTTTCTTGCCGACCTTCACATTCCAGTGATACAATAACTCCTTCACAATGATCGAAACCAGCGCGCCAATTATTGCAATCCATTTAGGAGTCTCAATACAGTGATCTTTCAAGGTCGCAATTGCATTGTATCCTATTCCGACTGCAACTGCTGCAAGTCCGAACCCTATAAATCCGGTGATAATGGTCTCTATCCGCCAATGTCCGTAAGGATGGTCTTTATCGGGGGGCGCTGACCAATATTTAACTCCAATCAGCACAGCAGCATCGGTAACCATGTCAGAAACACTATGAACTGCATCCGCCACAATTGCCTGGCTGTATCCAAGAATACCAACAGTGAACTTTAGCAGGGAGAGAATGAGATTTACAAAAAGTCCAATCCATGTAACCTTTTTGATCTCATGGTTTTCAACTTCAGTAATGCAATTATTTATAGAGTGTTCCATGTGTGTTTTTTGAACCGTATTTATAAATCTGGCAAGATAATTAACTAATTTATAGAAAAAGATCTACTGCAATTGAGTAAGGAGTTTCTCCAATTCATACACAGTAAATATTTTTCCAGTTGATTTCACAGCTCCATCAATAACGAGTGCGGGTGTCATCATAACCTCGTACTTCATAATGTCATTAATGTCGGTTACTTTTTCGACCGTTGCATCTCTGTTAATATTTACGAGTGCAATTTGCACATTTTTTTCAAGCTGACGGCATTTTGCACAGCCGGCTCCTAATATTTTAATATTCATGTTTCTCCTTTTATGTTCTGCTAAGTCCAATTCTTCGATATTATAATAAAAATTTACTTTAGCATTCGATATAGTTTTATATAACCGATCATATTGTGTTGATCAAAATGTAAATTCCACCAAGAATAACTAAAACTCCACACACTTTTTTTACAATAATTGCGCCTTTTGTTCTTTCATTCCAATGAAGATATTTCTGAACTACTTGTGTGAAAGTACCGGCTAGAACGATTATAATGCAATGTCCGAGCGCATATGCAAAGATCAGGGAAGCACCGTAGATGACATTTGTGGACGACACATTGAATACGACTCCAAGCATTGGAGCCATGTAAGCAAAAGTGCATGGACCAAGAGCGACACCAAAAAGTAATCCGATAACAAAAGCTGCAAGGGGACCTTTCTTTTTAAATTTCGGTTGATGAGCATTACCAACAAACGGAAGCGGAATGAGTTCAAGTAGATTTAATCCAATAACAAAGAATATTACCGCAATAATATAATTTCCGATGTTACCAATGTCGCCCAGCATCCTTCCCATCAAGCTGGTGATAATACCTATCGCACCAATTGTAATGAGAATTCCAACTGAAAAAAGTAATGAGATTAAGAATGCACGCTTGGTCGATATGCGCCCCTGTTCATCTATGAAACCGACGATGAGAGGAATACTCGTTAAATGGCACGGACTGAGCAATATGCTCAAGATGCCCCACAAGAATGAGGCAATCAATGACAGAAAGACCGAAGTGTATAAAGCGTTAGACAGCCATGTGAAAATATTCTCTATCATAATTATTCGATTATTTTACATCCTTTTGTAAAAGTATTTTTACCAGTTCCTCTTTGGGGAAAAATCCTTCATGGCGGAAATATTCATTCCCATCGCTATCAAGAAAGACCTGTGTGGGAATGACGCGGATCTTGAATTTCTGTGCATACTCATACCCTTCTTGAGTTTTCACGTCATGAAAGACAACATTAACTTGCTCGGGATATTCCTCCCTGATCTCGTCCAAGATCGGTTCCATCATTTTACATGGGACACAATCCTTAGAACCGAGTTCAATGAAGGTGACATTTATACTTCCTTCTTCAGAAGTAGTTTCTTGTTCAGCTTCAGATGTCGGTTCTTCCTTGTTTTCTATTGAAGCAGTAAGCTGATCTTCATCTAAGTTCTTTTCCTGTTGATTCAAGTCATTTGTTTGATTCAGATCAGTTTTTAAATATTTTAAATCAGATTCACTTTGAGTGCAACTCAAAAGGATGAACATCATGCATACAAATAAGCTTACCATAATTTTATGTAACATTTCTTCTCCTAATTGAATAAGTAATTTCCATAAAGATATCCAGCTCCTGCCGAATAGACCACGATCAATATGATGTACGTCATTGCTCTTTTAAATCCGAGCAGTTTATTGAGTACTATTATATTTGGTAAGCTGAGAGAATAACCCGCAAGAAAAAGCGCAAGCGCCGGTCCTTTCCCCATTCCCAGAGACATCAACGATTGAATAATCGGCACCTCTGTAAGCGTGGCAAAGTACATGAGTGCCCCGAATATCGAGGCAAAGAATGTAGAGCTGAGTTTGTTACCTCCGATTAACGAATACACAACATTCTCAGGTAACGCCTTTGATACAATTCCCGCAATAAAAATGCCTGCAAACAAAAACGGCAGTATCTTTTTTGTGAATGACCAGGTTTCATCTATCCAGCCCGTTCGATACTCTTTATCAATTTTGAAAAATACGATATACAAAATGATAATAAGATACAAAACCAATAGAGCAGCTTTCAAAATGCCCTTGATCGCCAATCCGCCAGTTATCAGGAATGCAAGCTGCATAAGGAATAAGATCACGATCGGGGCTGTTGAGATACGGCTTTCTTCAGATGAAACTGAAAATCCATTTTGTGACGAATCATGATTATTTTTGAACAGCGTCCCCATGATCAATCCAATAAGGATTGCACCGAAAATTGCAAAGAACAGGCGCACTAAAGACATTTCCCACCCGAGCACAGTACCTGTTAGAAAAATCGCAGCAACGTTTATTGCCGGACCTGCATAGAGAAATGTAGTTGCCGGACCAATACCAGCTCCCCGTTTCCAGATACCTGCGAACAAAGGTAAGATTGTGCATGAGCACACGGCTAGGATGCCACCTGACACCGATGCGATAGGATAAGAAATCCACTTCTTTGTATTTGGACCCAACAATCTCAGGACAGCATCCTTTTTTACAAAAACCGTAATCCCTCCAGCGATGAAAAATGCGGGAACAAGGCACAGGAGCACATGATCTCGTGCATATTCGTGAAGCAAGGTAAATCCGTTTATAAGTGCTCCGGCAACAATCTGCTTATTAAAGGGAAGAAAATACAGGACGAGAAACGCAGCAATCAGCCAGAAGAATTTTTTCCATTCTTTGTTCATGTAATCTCCTTTAATCGGCACAACGCACGCAACATTGATGCTGCTTGATCTTATCTTCAATAACTGCGGTCACGCACTGAAAGAAATCAGTAACACAGGGCACCTGAAGATGAAAGATTGATTCCATGCCATCTTTTTGAGATGACACGATCCCCGCAACCTTAAGCACGCTGATGTGCTTGGAAAGAGTCGATTTATCGACATCAAAATACTCCATTAATTCAGAAAAGGATTTGTTCCCTTCTTTCAATACTTCGATGACCATAAGGCGAACCGGATGTGCCATCGCCTTGATGACCTCGCTTCGAATCTCGGCTTCTTTATAGGTTATCATAGCACCTTCTTTGTTTGTTGGCAAATTTGCCAATAAGCAAAATGGCTGTCAACTATCTTATGTAAGATGCTCAAATAATATCTTTATACCGATAAGAATCAACACAATTCCTCCAAAAACGTGAGCTCTTTCTCCCCATTTTA
>CAYUTH010000209.1:0-3916 GCA_964447485.1 uncultured Candidatus Cloacimonadota bacterium
TTGTGCTTTATGATCTTTCGGAAATGTGAGTGATTGATAGGTGTTCATATCAGAATAACCCTTGAAATAATCCTGTGCTAAAAAATTTGGCAATGCATAATTTTGGATATTGTCCAATCCTTTTTCTGCGATGCCAGCCAGCAGGTCATATCGGGCGGGATATCTTTTCACCAAAGGAACTAGCGATGCCTTTACCCTGTCTATCATAATAGCTGTGTTCTGTGTAAGGTTTTTATTGGTCTTTGGATTGAAGTTTATTGTTAAGATCACTATAGCAGCGACAATGATAACAATCAGGATAATGAATATCACTTTAATGGTCGGATGTTTTTTCATAGTAATTTTTCCTTTTTTATGACAAAAAACGGAAGGGATTGTAAACTGTCAAATAGAAAATATCTACCTTTGCGAAAGTTTTTGCCGGTGAATAGTGCCAAATACCACAACTATAGACGGATAGATTACACTTTCGCAAAGTTCTGCTGACCAAAATAACCGCATTAAACGCACCCAAGTACAATGTAGGTGCGAGATATTCAGGGGTAGGTGCAGGTTCATCCAGCACATCATAAACCAGTCATGGAATGGTCCATGACTGCTTGGAAAATATTGGATTGAACATGTTCAACCCCCGTTTTCCTCGTTACTAAGCCCCTGCTTAGTAACGCCTATCTTGTGTTCCCAAAGAGGGCTTTAGGAACGAGGTAAAAAATGAAAAAAATTATAATTTATGTATCTCTCTTCCCCATTTATCTACTTCTGTTCCACAATACGGGCACGTGCTCCCACCCCATAATGCCTGCCTGAGGTTTTTTGGTTTTCGGATCAAGGGTAATGGCTGATTGCAATGTGGACAGGTAATTCTTTTCGGATTAACTCCCCATGCGCTTTTGTTCCGCCATAACATGTAAAAAAAGATAAAAATAAGTATCACACATAACACTAAAACTATAATAAGAAGAAGTACATTATTCATAGTTAATCCTTTTTAATTAGTATTTTCTTCAACAACTTTTTTGAGTTTACGGGCACTAGCTATATTTCCAACCAGATCTTTAGGATTGGGCACCATACCATCCCAGTTTGACTCTTTCACAAATTTCACAAAAAATGCATGGAGTTCATCCGGTTCGAAAGTTGCTATTTTTTGCGGAGAATCCAGACCTGCATTGTAATAGAGACGGGTTAGTTTGGTTTTCACATATCCCAGCCGTGTAATATCTGAGAGTTTTACAAATTCGAGAATTGCATCTTCTGGAATATTGAGTTTTTTAGATAAATTCTCACGTTTTATTTTCGTGTTCCCCATCTCGAGCATGTCATTTACATTCTTTATTCCTGCTTTGGCTAATGCTTTCACATATTCCTGGTTTACATCCATGAAATTCTTGAGCAGGAACACATTTCTTGATTTTTCTGTACGAGTTTGACGCAGTGATGCTGCACACTTCAGTAATTCCTTATCACCGGTGAATTTGAAATAATTCATAAGCACGTAGAGCGAACCTTTGGCAGATTTTTTTTGCTCTTCGATTGTTGTGACATATCGTTTGATGTCCTCGGGCGAGGTATCATCTAATTGTATGTTTAGTTCTCTGTTCAAGAAATCGACGAAGTCTTTCATTGCCCGAATATTTCTTTCGATCACATTCGGTTTTTTCCCTTTTTTCTTTAGAAATGCGGCAAATGCTTTTTCATCCATTTTTTCCCCTTTTATATCGGTTCATATTATTCAAAATAAATTGGCATTAAATGTGTCAATGTTTTAGACAAACGATATAAAAAGGGCTGACCTCGATCAGCCCCAATATGTGATAATTTTAACCTTCCAACCTTCTAACTGCAAAACCTTTCAACTTTCAAACATTTCAACCTTTAAACCTATTTTATCAAATACTCCTTCTCCAATACAATTTCTTTCACCTCATCACTTCCGGATTTCTGAATTTTCAAACATATTTCTTTTACATTTGTATCAAATCTCATCACATACAGTTCGCCGGTTTCAATTTCAAAAGCATTTCTCCCATCTATTTCGAGGATGATATCATCACATTCAATGCCAGCATTATCAGCAGGAGAGTTCTCCCATAATCCAACGATCTTAAAGTTGCCATCGTCGAGTTTGCGGACATTAATCCCAGTCGAGAACAAAATATCTTTGTCTGATTTTTCAGTTTCCGTCAAAAGCACTTTCCTATTTGGAAAATCAAGTGTGGTCACAAACTGTTCAAGAAAATCCTTGCCCAAAAGTGCACTGTTATTAAAAGGAAATTCCGCAAAAATTATCCCGACATTTTTAAAAGTTATGTCCCCAATGGTTATCTCATCGCATTTATAAAGATAGTTCTCATGAGTTTCTGTAAAGGGCCACTTTGCGAAATAACCTTTACAGGAAATAAGTTTGTCCTGTTCTTCTTCGGGGAGCTGTTCAATAAAAGCTATAGGAAGCACGATAGGATAATGCAATCCGGTATCGATTCTTCCCATAATCGGGAAATAGTCGCCGATCTGCATTTGTATGCTCGGATGGTACGGCATCATGATCTCCATGTCGAGAAGATGCTGTTCGGATGTTTTGGCTTCTAAAGGTGTTTCATTATTCTCAAAAATAAGCTGATCATCCTGATAATCTATTGTGGTACGGAAAAATCGAATATAATCTGGTCCGATCATCCCTTCCAGTTCATCATTGCCAAGATCAAAAGTTTTCTTGAAATCCATAACACTCATATTGAAATCCTTCACGTCGAGACCTGCACTCTTAATATTCGTGCGGGTCAAATACATGACCTGCATCGGCGTGATCATCGAATCGATTTCGAGCCCAAGTTTTTCTGCAAGCTCCATATCTATCATCGTGTTGCCGCCGGTATCAAAGACGAAAGTCAGCTCTTCATCCGAATCATTGATCTTTACCGGCAATTCTATAATATGAGAACGGGTCAGACTAAAGGGATACACCACTTTTGTGATTGGTTCCGGCACACCACCTCTGAGCTGCTCGATAAACTCGATCTGTGCATAAAGTCCCACACAGATGAAGATGAAGATCATAAGAAAAATTGGTATACGGTATTTTCTTTTGTACATGTAAACTCCTTGTATTATTGGTTTTCCTTTTTTAGCAATTTCCAGAATGCCTTATATAAATTTTCAGATTCAGCTTCGACATCAGCATTTTCGATTAATTCTCCGAGGAATGAAAGTCCTTCGATAATAGTGTGCATCATAAGAGAGAGTACTGCAGGATCGATGTCATCCCGCACAGACTGCTCTTGTTGAAGATGTGTAAAAGAAGCTGTCATTTTTCTCTGTGTCAGCAGGAGATCTTCTGAAATTCGAGCTTTATATGTCGGATCCATTCGGCTCATAAGCAGCATGAACATGTTGTAGCTATAGGGCAATTCCGCAGCAGTATCATCGAGTATGACCTTTTCGACATGCATGAAGGTTGGCGTTGAGGAGAACATCTTGTGGATTTTTTGTTCGTCAGTGCAATCTGCGAAATACTCCTGTGACCACTCAGCCATTTTTGCAGAAAAATAATCAAAGATAGCTTGTACCAGCACTTCTTTATTTTTAAAGTGATGATATATTGCCGGTTTTGATACTCCGACTTCTGCAGCAATTTCGTTCATTGAGGTTTGAATAAAGCCCTTTGATAAGAAGAGCTTGAGCGCAGCCTTAATTATGACTTCTTTTGTATTCATGATACTCCTTACTTACCGGTAAGTTTTTTATTGATTGAAGTTGTTTGTCAAATTTTTTGCATGGAATTTGTAATTATAAAAAAGAGAATACAGATTTTACTGATTAATGCTGATCAAATATTTTTAATTTCTTTGTAGTTCTCAGCGTTCTCTTTGGTAATGAATTCTAATTTCTTAGTTTGTCAAGGTTAGAAATAAGAAAA
>CAYUTH010000210.1:0-3913 GCA_964447485.1 uncultured Candidatus Cloacimonadota bacterium
ATATTATGTTCAGAATATTCAGAGAAGAGCTCAGAAAATCGGAGTGCTCGCTGATGTCATAAGCTACGAAGATCTTGCACCTCAAGAAGAACTTATAGATGGAATACAGAAAGCGAATAAAGATCCAAAGATTCACGGTATCATGCTGCAAATGCCGCTACCCAGGCAATTCGACCAAAACAAGATCGTCCTTGAGATTGATCCGAACAAGGATATCGATGGACTCAATCCAATCAATGCCGGCAAACTGATCTTAGGGCAGAAATGCTTTATACCCTGTACCTCTTCTGCTGTGATGGAGTTGCTTCATTTTTATAAGATTTCTACGGACGGAGCACGAGTCGTCATCATCGGGCGAAGTCCAATTGTCGGACTTCCCTTGTTTAATCTTCTCGTGCAGAAAAAAAACGGTGCAAACGCCACAGTAACCGTATGTCACTCCAGATCTAAAAATCTTCAGGACATATCCAAAGATGCGGATATCCTTATCGTCGCAATTGGAAAACCAAGATTTATAGATCACACATATATTTCTCGTAAATCAATCGTGGTTGATGTCGGTATTAATGAGATCTACGATACTGATGCAAAAACGAATATCTATGTTGGCGATGTGTTTTATCAAGACGTATTTTCGACCGTTCAGGCGATCACTCCTGTGCCCGGAGGTATAGGCACGATCACAACAGCTTCTCTGCTGAAGAATGTCGTTGAAGCGAGTCAGGTTTGACTTGGAAAAATACGAATATGAAAAATATTTCAAAAACGCAATTTTTTATTGACTTATAAATATTAACTAAAGAATCTTTGTTCAAAGACGGGAGGTTTATAGATGTTAAAGAATAGGTCTCTTTTAATTTTGGTAATTTTATTGTTAGTTGCAGTCTTGACTGTTCTAAGCTGCGGACGAAAAGGTACATTAAATCCTAATGTAGCTCCGTATATTGAAATCTCGGATTATAGCGGTATTGCTCGCCCTGATACTGTGCTCACTGATTCTGCTATGTCACACGTGATTGGCAATCTTATTAATCCTGCCATTTACGATTCGATTTTTTATCAAGAAATATTTTGGAGAGCGTGGGATGTTGATGGTGTCGTGAAATCATTCGCCTACAGAATAGGAACCTGGGACAGTTTAAGCGAGGATTGGCAATATGATCAAACCTATGGAGTGAATGTAAGCGAAGATGGATGGGTGCTACACCTTCAGCCGAATGGCGAGTATGGTATCTGGACACCGCTTAAAGAACGATTCCCCAAAACACAAGTGTATTTTACCGCAAAGGATACTGCTGATTATCGAAGAAATTTCGGCAAGTTTGAAGTAAAATGCAAGGATAATTACGGCGAAGAATCAGAAGCAGCTATACGTTATTTCTGCAGTTGGTCAGATATTCCCGGAACGAGTGTTCAAACCTCACAGGGTAGTATTGATTCGTTAAGAGTAGGCTCAGCAATACTTTTCAAATTTAAAGTTCTTGGTGATGATGACCCATTCGGTTATGGCTCCGAAGCTGCATATTACAAATATCGGTTGATGTATTACCACAGCACAGGAACAGACACAGTAGAAATCAGTGGCGTTGGAGAAGTTCTGGACAGCACACAATGGTATTCCACAGAAGGTTACCCGTTAAAGGACGAAGTCCTGCTCATGGCTCAATACCACGATGGTAATCTTTTTGGAAAGCCGGAATTGAAAGTGAATGAGAAGTTTGCTGATGGCACTTTTGAGATGACCGAAATTCAAGTTAAAACAGTAGATAAAGCAGGCATCGTTGACCCGGATTATGCCAGTATGACTTTCTTTGTCCGCGGATATTTCCATCCAGAAACTTTACCATTTATGGCTGCTTGGTCGAATTTACCAGATAACTTAGGTGGTCCGCCAACTTCCGCATTGAATATACTACCGCATATTTTTGTAATCAGTGATTATACCTGGTTGAACTATTTATGTGAAAATGAAGATATCCCCAAACGGGTTATCGGAAATGAAAATCATTATGCCAACCAATTCTATATGGCAAAGGACACTACACTAACAGCAATCTGGTCCAGTAATATTGAGATTTATATGCAATGGGAGTACCTTGGACAATTTGAATATGATCCTGTACGTCTAAGAATTTCAGCTAACCATACATATTTCTACGATAATAATCTTAATAGATATGTTCAGTATTTCTGTGATGTTGAGTATATGGACATACAGCTTGATGGAAGCACAGATGGCTTGCCGCCGGTTGGAACTGTTATCACTGATAATGTCACCGGAGAAGAATGGATGCGTTTACCGATCTATGAAGATCAAGCTTGTAAATTATTTGGGCTCTCTTCCGGTGAGCACACATTTAAAGTACGCTCAGTAGACTTTCAAGGAGCAGTTGATCCAACTCCTGAAGAGCTCATTTTTTATTTGCACGAGCCAATTCTCACTGATGATAAAGAAGGTATACTATTAGTTGATGATACTCAAAATAAAATAATTTTTGCAGTTGAAGATTCTGTTAATAATTTCTATGAAAATCTATTAAACCACTCTACAGAAACAAAAGAATCGTTCAATATTTTCTCTGTTGAATTGGGAAATAACGAAAAAAGAAATAGACAGTTACGAAATGATGACAGAGCTCCATACTTTGCTCCTTCTGACATACAAAAATTTAAGATGATAATATGGTTTGCTAATGATCCTCAGAATAGCAACTATGGTAATCCAAATACAGTTCATCTAGTTCAACATTATGACCTTTTGCGTTATTATATGATTTCAGGAGGTTCGGTTCTATTTACTGGAGCGTTTAATATTTGTGATCCAGTTGCAGTCGCCACGAGAAACTTTTTGCAAGTATATGGTGGGCTTGCAGACACTCTTTCGGCTTTAACTCAAGAGCTTGATACGAATAACTGGCTTTGGGGAACCCCAAATACAACAAACTCAATGTTTGTTGCTGCAAATGGACAAAACGGATTTGCGAGTATTGATACACTACATCTTAATTGGAACCTTTATACATTCCCTACAGGAGCAGCTTTCCCTGGATATTGGATTATGCCCACAAATCCACTTGGCAAGATCAGTAACGTCACATTCCTCAATGTCGCCAATGCTGAACCAATCTTCTCTTGTGTAACAGATACACTCGCGATCCATCAGCAATTTGCAGGTGCCACAATGGGCACGAAATACACTCATCTATCAGCACAGAAACCAGTGTACGTACTTGGATTTCCTCTCTATTACATGATGCCGGATGACTCAAAAGATTTCATTGATATCATCTTTGACGAAGTGGGTGTAGCTCATAATTAATTAGATAAACTATAGTAAATAAAAAGGCGAAATCAATAACGATTTCGCCTTCTTTTTTATATGAAAAGAATTATGATAAGTACTTTTTGGCAAAGAACTTAAAGAAATCTTTCTGGATTGTTGTCTTCACAGTGCGAAGTGCACGATTCTGAGCCTCTGTTAAATTAAGATGACCTTCACGATCACTCTTTGTGTACAATACAGCTTCAGCATTGCTGATCTTATCAATGATAGTTATAGAAAGTTCCCATCGGACAAATTTCTCGTCTCTTTCGAGATCGATCTGGGATATCGATAAAGAACTCTCGATGCGAAAATCAATATAATCCGCATCTCCCGCACGGGCATATACCATAAATCCGAAGTTATTAAATACTTCTTTGAGATAATCTTCAAGATAATCTTTATACTCACCTGTACCTATCGCAATCACATGGATTGTTTTTGCAAAAGTGTTTCTTTCTGCTACAAGTTTCTCAAGCGGGTGTTTTAACTCTAAACCAGCATGTGAAGGAGAAATAATTCGAAGCTGCGCATTCAAAATCTCATTCTGTTCAGCAAGATCAATTGCATCGCTGAGATATTTAAGTTTGT
>CAYUTH010000211.1:0-3900 GCA_964447485.1 uncultured Candidatus Cloacimonadota bacterium
AAATATTTATAAAAAAAGATAACAAAAATGTTAGACATCAAGGTTAGTCTTACAATTAACTAAAACCTTGAAAACAGTCTTTCCCTCAAACTTAAAAGGATATGGTTTTCTTTTATTCTTAACTTTATCAGCTTCAATTTTGAATAACTCCGGATTGATTTCTTTTACATCTTTTACTTGAGATGGATGATAACCAGTTTTTACTTCTAATATGGGTAATGAATGATCTGAGGGCATATGACCTTCGCCTCTATATTTACGGTCTTCTGGGAAAATTACAGATTTATATTCCAAGCCATCTTCTAAACATTCAATCTCAACTCTTTTAGTAAAAATATCCAGTATATGGGAAAGAGGAAAACCTGCTACTATGATTTGTATATATAAATTCTTTCTATCGGGCATACGATTCAATTTTTGCATAAAATGAAAATATAGTTGCGGATTATTATCATCTAATATCTTATCCCTATCTGAATATAAGAACTCCCATAATGGCAGTTCAAATTCTGATATTTGGAAAGTTTTCATTTCGTTAATTCTGTATTTTTTTCCTTCTACATAATTAGGATGGTCTTTCAATAAAGTAATAATAGCATACACATCAATAGAATCACCAACATAGATTTTGTCTTTGGATACGTTTATTTCTATTTCTACTGGTGCTTCTGGGAATGATACGTCAGCTACTGATATGTTAAAGCATAGGAAGGTAAGTACTGTCAATACTATTAATCCTTTTACTGTTATTCGACTTGTCCTTTGTTTTTGCATAATTACTCCTCGTTTGTTATTATTTTGCATTGGACTTAATCTTATGTTATTTATTAAACACTTCATTGTCATAATATTTATCATCTTTCAAGTATGAAATTAATTTTTGAGGGATTTGCTTTCTTTCTGTCTGGCTAAATGCCAGAATCTTAACCAATTAATTAGCATAACTTTTCGCTCCATTTTTAACACACTCTATAAATCTATTTTTAGTATGGTTGTTTTTATAGGATTATTTAATTTTTTGTCAAATTTATTTCATCTACTTTAAACTCTATGCACAATCTTCAATTTTGGTATTCCAAAAAATGTTTACTGTTATCTAGAAAAAGACTCGAACACATATAATGCATTCGAGTCTATAGTTTATAATGCTTATCTTATCGAAGAATTATTGCTTTCTGAATATCAGAAACTTTCTCATTAACTATCAATTTTATGAAGTAAATACCGGCACTCAAATCCGTGCCATCCCAACGAAAAGAGTATACTCCTGAATCATGATTTTCATTCATAAGATTAGATACAAGTTCACCTTTTACATTAAAGACTACGAGTTCCACGTGAGCATTTTCCTTTAGAGAGAAAGAAATTAATGTGGAAGCAGTAAAGGGATTGGGATAATTTGCATGAAGTGCTGTCTCGAAATTTTGAGGTTGATCACCCTCAGCCATAATCTCGCGAACAGTGATAAATACTGTATCCGGTTCAGACCATGAGTTGCCGTCAAACACAAGGAGCTCAATTGGGAAAACTTCATCCTGCGTCACAAGCGGTGCAGTAAAACTCGGGTCGACAATTGCAGGATCATCAAGAGTTATCTGTGCCGGAGCTGTCCAAGTATAAGTTAAAGTCAACCCTTCAGGATCATATGACCCGGAGCCATCAAGCTGAACAAAACCGCCCTCATCAACTGTTTGATCGGGACCAGCATCAGCCACAGGAGGATTATTTATAATAGTTACTGTCACAGGATTTGAGGGTGAGGATTCCCCTTCGGGATACATCGCTGTCACAAAATATTCGTATTCACCTATTGGTCGATTCGTGTCAGTGAACATTGTGGTAGGAGGATAAACCGCAACGATCACGACATCATCGCGGTACAACTTATAAAAACTTAAATCCCGTTCATCGGATGTTGGTGCATCCCAATCAAGGGTGACATCATCGACATTAACAGTGTAGGTGAGATTTGTAGGAGGATCAAGAGGAACTGAAGTAACATGTATGTAATTCCATTTAGTAATAGCATCAAACCCAAAGAAGTTTGTAACAGTGAGAGATACAGAATATGTTCCAGCTGAAGTATAGGTGTGAACCGGGTTCTGCTCTTCGCTTGTTTCCCCATCACCGAAATTCCAGCTCCAGCTTGTGATATATGAGTAAGATTCATCAGTAAAAGTTACATCAAGAGGAATGGAACCCGTCAATGGAAAAGCAGAAAAATCAGCAGTGGGAAGGACACTGTTCAGAACTGTGATGTCTACAAAATCGGGATCAGAATATAACTCTCCATCAAATACAATAAGAGATAGTGTGAAGATAGTATCCTCATCCACCAATGGTGTAACAAAAGAAGGATCGACCGCAGTCGAATCAGAAAGCACTATGCCTGCCGGAGCACTCCAGTGATATGTCAATGGAAGTCCATCAGGATCATAAGAGCCGGAGCCGTCCAAATATACTGTATGATCTTCGATCACAGTCTGATCGTCACCTGCAACTGCGACAGGAGGTGTGTTTGTGCCGACAAAAACAGTTTGTGTGTTGGATGGAAGTGACTCCCCTTCAGGATACACAGCAGTCACATAGTATATATGATTTCCAAAAGGCACTGATGTATCGGTGAAGTTTGTGGTTGGATGATATACAAGGGCAAAAACGGAATCATCGCGATAAAGATTGTAATAATCAACATCACGGGTTGCTGGTGCATCCCACGCAAGATCGACATCCCACTCATCCACGACTGCGGTCAGATTGGTCGGAGTATTTGGATTGAAATCATCATATAAGACGACAGGTATTGTGGTCACAGTGTCATCAATCGTAAAACTTCTATTCGGCAGATCAAATAGTTCAAAATTATCATTTATTCTAAACTTGTATTCAATCACGTCGCTGACACTTCCATAAAATGAATATTCTCCTGTATAGATATCATCGCCGTCTATATCTGTCAGCTCCCATTTGCTCCACCCATTCATTGAGCCGCTTACTGCTGCCGTATCTGCACCGGGTACAAACCAGTCATTCCATATCTGTAGAGTCATATCAACCTGAAACGTCACAAAGATCTCATCAGGCGGAATATCATTAAAATACACGGGCGGCAGTATCATTGTTGGAGAAGAATCATCGATATTTAATATCCGGTTTGAGATATAATCTTCCCAGATCGAGCCATTCACGAATTTATATTCCTGGTAAGGATTGGTGCCGGCAGTGAAAAGCACATCGGCTGAATAAATGTTATTTCCAACATCGTTTAAAGTATCGACACCTGCTGTCCAGCCGTTGAAAGAACCGGCAACGGAAACAGTATATACAGGATCAACAATCGTCATATCTACCTGAAATGTAACTGTCACATCCTGGTTTAATCCGGCTACGATATAGTATTGTCCAGGATTTCCTGCATCAAATGGTCCTGCACCACTCTGATCGGTTCCATAAGAATATGTTGCGTCTGTGGAATCAAATCCTTCACAATAGAAGTTTATTACATCTCCAGTATAAAAAAAAGTGTTGGGAATCGTGCCCATATACTCATCATTGTCGCCAACGTCAGTATTATAAGCCATAGCTACTGATTGATACGTTCCTTGAGCTGATTCTTTGTAATATAATTTTGCAGAAAGACTATCACCACGCCCCGGCTGATCTGTTACTCCTGATTTCCACATCTGGTAATAGACTGTAATATCACTTCCATTTGTCTGATCTGTGCCTGAATTCGGCCAGATATTACCGCTCCAACCGATCGCTGCATGCAGAGAACCTGCAAATGCTATTATCATAACTAAAATTACGAGATATTTTTTCATTGAAAGCTCCTTAATTTTTTCAAAAATTTATCCTTTGACACTTCCCAGCGTTAAGCCCGAAACGAGCCATTTGCTG
>CAYUTH010000212.1:0-3898 GCA_964447485.1 uncultured Candidatus Cloacimonadota bacterium
TGGGTTATGGATATGACCAGTGCAAAGGTGCGTGAGAAGCTGGGCGGGATGTAATAATAAATTTGGGTTTAATGTAGATAAAATTAATATCAATAATTTTGTACTGAGTTTTATTGGAGATAGATACCTTATGCTGTAAGTAAAGGAACAGAGTTGGATATAATTTATGGATAAGAAAGAATTCTGGGACAGATATGATCACTTAGATCAAGAATTCGTGAAAAATTACGATAAGCTGGAGCATCTCTTTGTTCAGCAATTAGAGGACGAGGGTTTAGATTTTTTTGACCTGTCACAGGTACACCTTCTCGGAAAATTCGAATCCACGCTGCCTGCTCTGTGTGCTCTTTATGAGAAGAATATTCAACATCTGTTTGACTATGACTATGTTTTAGTCAATCTTCTATTTGCATACGTACATCTTAGGGATCAGAAAAATGCAACGCGTATAAGGCAAATATTAAAAGATATTGGTTATGACGAGAAAAGACCTGGAGTTTTGGACGGCATTGATACATTCGATCCTGATAAATATTTTTATAAGGGCACCCACATCCGCGCAGCTTATGATAAGCCCCTTGGTAAATTTGGACAATTTCTTCTAAGTGATCTCGACAAAGTTGAAAAATTCATTACACAAAAATGGGAGTCGTTGTTACCCAAAAAGATTTTTATCAACGTAATAAACGGTGTTGGTCCCTCACCTTTTAATTCTCAGCTAAATGAAATGTTCTATAAAGTAGGTCAATACCATCAAACGAAATTTACGTTAGACCATTTTTCCAGCGGCGTTGTGCATGAGATATGCCATTTTATAGAAAATACCTGTCTTACATTTTCGATAAAAAAGGACGAGATCGGCTCGTACAAATTCTTTGATGAGGGTTACGCAGAATGGATACGAGCCGAATATCTCAATAAAAAGAAAGAATACAACATCTATTCCGACAACTGTGCGTATCATATGCTGAAGAGCAATCTCTTTGAACTAAGTAATCTCTATAATGAATGGTTTTCGGTTATGTTCAAAATCCTTAACTGCCCTGTTATGGAAACCGCAACGTCATTTACCTACTTCCTGGAAAACAGGTATGGATACGAAAAACTCAATGAATTTTGGAAATCTATTCCGAAATACCCGCAAGCACAATCATGGGCAGAATATTTAAAAATCTTTTTTGGTGAGGATTTGATCGATCTGATGAAAGATTGGAAAGAGATCATCATTAATAATAAGGGAAGTAAAGAAAGTGTTTCGGAGGAGATCATAACGAATTTTGAGATCGAGCAATCCGACAACGAAAACATGGTCTTTCACTACACCTCGAAGTATCCCTTATGGGCTGGACATAACATCTTCATATATGATGATAAGATGAAACTACAAATGATCGACAAGGTCGAAAAATTCAGATTCCTAAAAGATGGACATCTTACAATGAGAACAACCGAAACCGGCACTTTTACTGTCTTTGTTTACTTCTACCAGTACTGCCAGGAGTTCCGGTTCACAAGAAAAGGGTGAAAATAAAATTATGGATAAAAAAGAATTTTATAATAAGTTTTCCTTGCTAAGCAGAAATTTTTACGATAATTACAATAGACTTGAGAATCTCACAAAACAAATGCTTGCTGAGAATGAATTGGATTTCTTCAAGGGAATAGAGCACATTTTGGGTAGATTTGAATCTACCTTACCAGAGTTTTGTACTGCATGTGAAAATAATATCGAGAATCTGCACCAAATACTATTAGTGATTTTATTTCTCACTTATCTTCATTTAAATGATAATATAAGTGCAAAAAGAATCAGAAAGCTACTTCGAAAAAAAGGTTATGATGAAGATTTCCCAACTCTTTTAGAAAAAGTAGAAGACTTCAAACCAAACGATGATAAATATCATGGAAAAATCATTACTGCTCAATATGATAAAAGAATCGAGAAGTTAGGAAAATTTCTCATATCGGATTTTGATAAGGTTGAACAATTTATAAAGAAGAAATGGGGTAATCAAATCCCCAGAAATATCTATATCAATCTTGTCGATTCGGTTGGTCCATCTCCATTTAATTCCCTATTGAACTGCGAAGCATATTTCAAGGTTGGGCATTACAAAAATGCTGGATTCGATCGGGATACTTTTACTAGCTATGTAGTACATGAAATCATGCATTTTCATGAAACTTCATATCTATTTAGAATATTCCCCAAGTATAATGAGCGCAGTTCCTATAAATTCTTCGATGAGGGATATGCAGAATGGATACGGGCAGAATACATTAATAAAAAGAAAGAATATCGTATTTATGCAGATAACTGTGCATATCATATGTTGAAAAGTAATCTTTTTGAATTGAATGACATTAAAGACAAATGGTTTAAAGTTATGTTTGATTATCTGAATTGTCCAATCTATGAAACAGCAACATCATTTACTTTCTTTCTTGAGGATAAATATGGATACGACAAGCTCGATAGCTTCTGGAAATCGATTCCGAAGTATCCGCAAGTACAATCATGGAGCGAGTATTTGAAGCTCTACTTCGGAGAAGACTTGATTGATCTGATGACAGAATGGAAAGAGATCATCATTAATAATAAGGGAAGTAAAAAAAGTATTTCGAAAGAAATCATAACACATTTTGAAATCGAGCATACCGACAACGAAAATATGGTCTTTCACTATACATCGAAATATCCCCTGTGGGCTGGACATAACATTTTCATATATAATGATGAGATGAAACTGCAAATGATTGATAAGGTTGAAAAATACAGGTTCCAAAAAGATGGGCATTTGAAAATGAAATCGATCCCATCCGGCAAACTGAACATTGCTGTCTGTTTTCTTCAGTACAACCATAATTTTGAGTATTTGCTGAGTTGACTCATTATCTCACTATTACGAGATCAGAAGATACTTCATATTTTCCCAGCTAATTTGACAACCATTATAGTTAGATAAGCATATTATATATGAAATTCAAAGCAGTTATTTTCGATCTCGACGGCACCCTCATCGATTCTATGGGAATATGGACACAAGTTGATCATGATTTTCTTGCGAAGCGGAATATTTCTGTTCCAGACAATCTATTTGATGACATCCAGGTGGGAAACAGCTATGTCGAAGTCGCAGAGCACTTCAAAAGAAAATTCAATTTGCCTGATAGTGCCGAAGATATCATGAACGAGTGGACTGATATGGTTGCCTGGCATTACAAGAACGACATTCCACTCAAAGCAGGTGCCAAAGAATTTTTAATTTTTCTCCACAATAATGACATCAAGATCGGTGTGGGCACGAGCAATATACATCGTCTCACGAAAGTGGTGCTCTCCGCAAATGATGTGTGGCACTATGTCGATGCCGTGGTTGACGGGCAGGAAAACCTCCGCGGAAAACCCTTCCCGGACATCTTCCTGAAAGTAGCTGACAAGATCGGAGTTCAGCCCGAAGAATGCCTGGTGATCGAAGATGTCATTGCGGGTGTGACCGCAGCAAAGAATGCCGGCATGACTTCCTTTGCGATCGAGGATGACTATTCCCTAAAAGATAAAGAACGAATTCTCAAATATGTTGATTTTTACGCGCGTGATTTCCATGAAATAAAGGACAGACTCACTTCTACCAAAGATAAATAGAGAAAATCATCATGAAAGGACTCCTTCTCTTCCTTCTTTTTTCTTTTATTTTTCTCTCCCCGCTCCCTGCGGAGGAAGTCATGATGTTCACTGCAAATCAATATTTCAATTCACGAATATACACTCTTTCCACAAATGGAACAGTGCAAAATTATTATTCTTATAACAATTTTCATTTTTGTGATATGGAAGTTGTAAACAACGAGCTCTATGCAGTCGATGCCTTTGCCCCGCGCCTTTACAAAGTGGACA
>CAYUTH010000213.1:0-3886 GCA_964447485.1 uncultured Candidatus Cloacimonadota bacterium
CCAATAACAATGATATCAAAATTCATATTCATAGTATCCTACTTCTCTTTAGTTAAAGAAAGAATTTCGAGCGGCACTTCTATGTAGAGCGGACGACGCGTATTATAAGTGATATCCTGTAGTGAATATCCTTCTTCCTTGTACATCCTTAAAATGAGAGATTCACAGGTCTTGCCGCCACAAGCACCCATGCCAGCTCTTGTCAACTGTTTGAGCTGGTTCATATCTGTGATACCTTTTCGAATCCATTTCCGTATCTCGCCTGCAGTTACACGCTCACACCGGCAAACAATTACCGTATCGTCAATTGTATCCAATAGCGGACTCTCCCATGCGTTCGAAATTGAAGGTTCTTGAATACGCAGACCTGCAATCTTTTTTGCGATGTGGGACGGGGCTTTCACCTGTATAATTTGAGTTTTTGTGTTTGTATTGCGAATATTAATCACAGTAAGTTCTTCGAGGAGTTCACCTTCAAGGTCAACAACCTTGATCACTTGCCCAGCTTCTACCGGATGATTCCCAATTTCATAAGGAATAGATACTATGGGAAAATGTAAATCCCTTCTGCAATCAACCATAGTGATAGCGAGTGCGGGGCAAACTGTCAGGCATTTCATGCAGCCTGTACATTCGCCCTCGAATGTGGGAAGCCCAAGCAAACTTTCGTCGCTGATCTTTATCTGGTTGAGAGGGCATACTGAGGTGCAGGGATTGCATGGAATCTCCTGAACGCAGTGAAATACAGGAAAAACACCTTCACTTGCTTCTGGCAGTATGTACGGCAAAGTCCTTTCTGGTGGACTCTTTAAAATCAATGCCTTTTTGCTCCACTCTTCGGGAATTTTTTTCGAAGATTTATTCAAAGCTTTCGCAATTTTGATACCGGTTATTTTCCCATTGAACATTGCTGATGAAGCTTCTGCGATCTCTTCAGCATCCCCTGTTGAGAAGACTTTCATGCCGGCTTCTTCTGCTTCTTTGTGGAACTCATCGATTGGATTAAGCCCCACTGCGATGAGGATAGTATCACAGTCAATAGTTTTTTCAGTTCCGGAAATTGGTTTAAAATTCTCGTCAACTCCGGCAATAGTAACAGACTCAACCTGGTCTTTTCCATTCGCAGACAGAATTGTATGTAATGTATAAATGGGCACGCCCAAACGCTGAAGTTTATCTTTATGCACTTTGTATCCACCACATTCAGGAAGCGCTTCTGCCAGTCCCACCACTTGAATTCCTGCCTGCAATGCATGATAGCCTGCGATCAAGCCGACATTCCCTCCGCCAATAATAAAAATTCTTTCTGAAGGAACGATCATGTCACGATTTACAAGTGTTTGAAATGCTCCAGCTCCATACACACCCGGCAATGTATTACCCGGGAAAACCAACATTTTTTCTCTTGCACCAGCAGCATTCAACACGATCTTTGGTTTGATCAATATATAGGAATTATTTTTGAGAACTCCTACTTTTTTATCGCTGAAAACATACAGGGCAGTACTATCCGTCCACACTGTGGCATTGTCATATTGTGAAAGCTTATCAAATAATATCTTCGCAATATCGATTCCTCTAGTCCCCGCGTAACAATCCTTTATAGAGCCAAAGAATTTATGGGTTTGAAGCACAAGTTTTCCGCCCAATTCTGATTTGTCATCAATCAAAATGAGTGGCACATTGTAGTTTGAAAGTTCAATTGCAGCGGATAATCCTGACGGTCCTCCCCCAATTATAAGCACATCAGTTTCATACTCCATAACTGGATTAAAAGACGGAATCTCATCAACCCTTGGTAACTCGGGAAGTCCTTCACAACTGCGCACAATCATATTTTCTGATACAGGTGTCATACAGGATTTTACTGGAATTCCGTTCGCAATAACGGTACATTGAGCACATTGCCCGTTTGCACAAAAAATGCCCTGTGGACTATTATCTTTCACATGATGTCCGAACACATGTATCCCATGAGCAAACAGCGCAGAAGCGATCATTTCACCTTCCTGAGCATAAAGCTTCTGATCATTCCAATAAAAAGGGATAGATTTTTTCTCTTTTATTTCAAGAATTGGATGTTGTTTAATTCGATGAATATCTGACATTGTTTTATCCGAAAATTATTTTTTTAAGTTCTTTTTTAGCTGTGTAATGTGTCCTTTACCAACGCCAATCACATTGCACCCCAGCTCAAGATATTTCATGATTTTTTCATCCGTGAGGAAATTGGAGCAGTCAACGATCAAGGGTTTTCTTCCGCACATTTCGACTACTTCTTCCGGTGCGAGTGCCTTATAAGCTTTATGCCCGACTGCAAATACAACGATCTCAGCATCATAAAGTGTTTTGTTCAAATTCTTTTCAATTCTTATATCTCCAAGCTCTGGCCACACCTCGACAAGGGGATCATGTACAGAAATAACGGCATCCTTTTCCATAAGGTTTTCCCACAGCAATTTTGTCGGGGAATGCCTTGTGTCAGCCACATTCTGCAGGTAGGAAACTCCGAGAATTGCAATGCGTCTATCCTGAAGTGAGGGACACACATCCTCAATTATCTCGAGTGTGTGTATGGGCATGAGATCATTTATATTTACCGCACTTACCGCCATCGGAAGTTTATCTTCCAAACCGAACAATGCTTCTGCTGCCCAGTTGGCAAGCACTGGATCCTTTGTCAGACAATAGCCGCCCACACCCAAACTTGGACGCAGCATATTATCATGAGTACCCTTGCGGACTTTTATTGATTTTATTACATCAAAAAGATTCACCCCGATATTTTCAGCGAACTTTGCCCATTCGAACATCAGGGCAATATTTGCCGCACGACATGAATTTTCAAGCACCTTTGCCATCTCCGATGCATTGGTATGAGCCAATCTGCAAATTGGAAAGTTCTCAGTGTTAAGTACATTTGTGAGGAATTTCTCAGCAAGATCAGCCGCTTTTTCGTTGATGCCGGAAAATGTTCTCCAGTAATCTCTAATGGAGCTTACATACTTTGAACCGGGCATCACGCGCTCATAGGAATGAGCTATCATAGGAGGATATTTATCTATATCGATCCCTCTTTTTGTGAACTCTTCTTCCAGTACCGGCTTCACAATTTTCTCAGAAGTGCCCGGGGGAACAGTCGTTTCAATAAGTACGAGGCATTCTGGTTTGATGCTCTTTCCAATAGTCCTCATCCCTTGTTTAAAAGCACTCAGGTCACAGTATCCTTCCTCGGCTTGCCCGAGTACGGGTTTTTGAGCATCCAATTGGATATCCACGACAACAATATCTGCAAAAGCAAATACTCCGGGATGCCAGGTTGCACGCAATGTTTTCTTCTCATTCACGCATCGGGGAAAAATTTTCGGAATTTCAGGATCATCCGCACTCACGGGTGGTTTGCCGCTATTTATAACTGGGATCTTCCAAAATGATCTGCGTGATACAAGGTCATTACCGTGTACAAAATACAGAGGGTTTCCATTCTCATCTTCGGCATCCGCAACAACTGCCGCCATAACAGAGCCAACGAATCCCATCCCCTGCACAACAACGATTTTTCTGCCCTTTTTTCTTTCGTCTTCTGAAAGTTTCTTCAGTTTATCAAATTCATCTTTATCTTCTTCCGGAGTTGGAAATGAAAATACAGTTCCATCTGGAGCTACTGATACTGACATGTATCCTCCTAAAAAATCATCCTGGTAAATAAGGATGTATCTCTCTTTTTTGGGGGATTCTTCAGGTGTCAAGAATTTCACTCCGTATGCATAACATTGCTCACGTTTGAAATCATCAGTCGAAAAATTTGACAAGGATTCAGGGTCTCGATGATTGGGCTCAAGGTTTATATATGGAAATTAAAATTATAAAAAATGGAAGTCAGTCT
>CAYUTH010000214.1:0-3871 GCA_964447485.1 uncultured Candidatus Cloacimonadota bacterium
CGGTGACTGTCATTATCAAAGTGGCAATTATAAGACCAAAAGAAGAGTGATATTGCTCAAAAAAGTTCTGGAACAGCTCGGACTGAATCCCAATCGTCTTCGACTGGAATGGATATCTGCAAGCGAAGGAAAAAAATTCGCAAACACCATGAAAGAATTTACTGAACAAATCAAGAAATTAGGTCCAATCCCTAAGATTGATTGTACATGAACAAAATTAGTCATGATGTCGAAAGGACTGAATAAATGAATGTACGCTTTGCAATGTGCAGTTTTCTTGTTTCAATGATTATTATAAATAGTAGGAGGAATCATAATGCCTAAGAACGTTCCCATGGTGAAAGTATATATTTTAGGGGAAGGTTTTGATGTGCCAGAAGGGTCAACCATAATCGGCGCATTGGAGTATGCAGGCTTTCAGCTGACCGTTGGTGTCGGTTGTAGAGAAGGTTTTTGTGGCGCATGCGGAACCTTGTATAGAGAAAAGGGTGACTATAAATTGCAGGCAGGTCTTGCATGCCAGACTGTTGTCACAGACGGAATGAACATCGCTCAAATCCCCTTTGTTCCTGCTGAAAAGTCTATTTACGATATTAATAAATTAGATCCTGATATCGATGCGTTCAAAACTCTTTACCCCACACTGTTCAGATGCGTGGGATGCAATACTTGTACTAAGATATGCCCACAGGATATCGAAGTGATGGACTATGTGCAGGCACTTATTCGAGGAGATGTTGCCAGAGCGGCCGATCTGTCTTTTGACTGTATCCGCTGTGGATTATGTGCGCTGAGGTGCCCTGCAGAAATCGTACAGTATAATGCAGCCATACTTGCACGTCGTCTTACAGGAAAGTATCTTCTTCCTAAAAGCCCCGACCTTGAAAATAGAGTTAAAGGAATCGCAGAGGGACTTTATGAAGAAGAACTTCAAAAACTCGAGAAAGCTGATGCAGAAACCATAAAAAAGCGATATTATGATCGCGATATCAAAACAGGATAAATTTAAAAGTTTAGGAGAATAGATATGTATCCAGAATATATGCGCAAATCGATCAGAAAAGTCGAAAAATCACGACCGGAGCGATTGAAACTCGCACGTTCAGGTAAATCGATCTTCCCGATGATGTCTGCGGAAGAACGGCAGGAAGTGCTTGATAACTTCCATCCTGACTATAAAAACGATGCTCGCAAAAAAGTGCGTATCGGACCTAACAAAGGCGAGAGTATTACGACCGAAGTCGTTGATCAGCTCGAGGCTTATTCGAGGATCAAACCGGACTTTTTCGACCTGAAACATCCTGACTATGAAACCGATGTCCTTGTTATTGGAGCGGGTTCTGCTGGTTTTTCCGCATCACTTCTCGCAGCAGAAAACGGAGCTGAGGTGTTACTTGTCACAAAGCTTCGAATCGGAGATTCCAACTCAATGATGGCTCAGGGTGGAATCCAGGCAGCAGTTCTTCCTGATGACAATCCTATCCTTCATTATCTCGATGTGATGGGTGGCGGACACTTTGATAATGTCCCCGCACTGGTCAAAGCATTGGTCTCAGAAGCTCCGGATGCGATACATTGGCTTCAGGATCTCGGGGTCATGTTTGATAGAACTGAAGAAGGAACAATGCTCACAAAACCAGGTGGCGGCACATGTCGTCCCCGCATGCATTCTGCTCGTGACTACACTGGCGCAGCGATTTGCAGAACGATCCGTGATGAGATACTTAACAGACCTGACAAAATTAAGATACTCGAGCATCAGCCGGCAGTTGAACTGATAAAAGACGACAAAGGAAACGTTGCTGGTGCTGTACTCTACCATCTTGAAAACAGAAATTACTACACCGTCAAAGCAAAAGCCACTATTATAGCAACAGGTGGTTTTGGACGCCTTCATATAAAAGGGTATGAAACTACTAATCACTACGGAGCAACTGCTGATGGGCTTGTAATAGCCTATCGGGCTGGAGCAAAACTTCTCTATATGGATTCTGTCCAATATCACCCGACAGGTGCTGTGTATCCTCCTCAAATTCTTGGATTTCTCTGCACGGAAAAGCTTCGTGGACTCGGTGCACAACCAGTGAATAAGGATGGCAACCTATTTGTTCATCCTCTTGAACCGCGTGATATTGAAGCTTCTGCATTCATCAGGGAATGTGCGGAACGCGACATGGGTATCCCGACACCAGGGGGACAGGTCGGCATCTGGCTTGACTCTCCGCTAATCGAAAAATTGACTGGACCCGGTACAATTAAAAAGAATTTACCTGCAATGCTTCGTCAGTTCGAGCGATTTGACGTTGACATAACCCAGGATCCCATCCTCGTGTACCCTACGCTTCATTATCAGAATGGCGGAATAGAAATAAATGATCATTGTGAAACAAAAGTGAACGGTCTTTTTGTGGCAGGTGAAGCCTCGGGTGGTGTTCACGGTCGCAATCGTTTGATGGGAAATTCCCAGCTTGATCTTATTGTCTTCGGGCGCCGTGCGGGCATCTATGCTGCGCAGTACGCGAAGAAAATTAAAACTGCTGCATTGACCCTCTCCCATATTACAGAATATGATAAGGAAGTTCAAAAGATCGGAGTAGATAAAAAACACATCTCCCCCATGGTTCTTCCCGATTATACACCCTCTTCTGTAAAAGAGCGTCAACATACGACTGAATATCAAGGAACGTTAAGATAGAGAAACCACAGATTAACTCGAATGGACACAAAAAAAGATAAAACAGAACTCATATATAAAGAGCTCTCATATAAAATTATTGGTATTGCAATGAGTGTCCACAAGGAGTTAGGTTCCGGGTTTTTAGAAAAAGTATATGAAAATGCTATGATGGTTCTATTTCGAAAACAAAAAATAGAAGCAGAACAGCAAAAACCTATTGATGTTATTTTTAAAAATGAGAATGTTGGTAGTTATTATGCAGATCTTCTTGTTGAAAATAAGGTGATTGTTGAACTTAAAACAGTTGATAAAATAATTGATGTTCATAAAGCTCAAGTATTGAATTATTTAAAAGCAACTGGATTACATCTTGCAATAATTTTAAATTTTCATTCTCAAAGTTTAGAATACAAAAGAATAATTTTATAATGGAACCACTGATTAACTCGAATGAACACTAGAAAAGATGATACTGATCTTGTTTATAAAGCACAAGCGATCAATTTTTTTGAACGCTTCAGGATTTCACATAGCAATGATTCTCTATTCTCCTTCTCAAACTTTAGACATATAAATAATTTTTTAATTAGTGTTAATCCGCGTTAATTCGTGGTTAATATATTTGGAGGTTTAATGGCAAAGCCGAAAGTTGCTTTTTATTGGTGTGCATCCTGCGGTGGATGCGAAGAGGCGATCGTTGATCTGCATGAGGATTTATTGAAAGTTGTTGAGCTCATCGATATAGTATTCTGGCCCTGTGCGATGGATTTCAAAACATCAGATGTGAAAAACATGCAGGATAATGAGATCACTGTATGCTTTATAAATGGGGCTATTCGCACAGATGAGCAGGAAGAGATGGCAAAGTTGCTTCGTAAAAAAGCGCAACTCATTGTTTCTTTTGGCTCGTGTTCGCAGCTTGGCGGCATTCCCGGTCTTGCAAATTTCTGGGACAGGGAATCCATTTTCGCTTCATCCTATGGCGGCAAATGCCCATCTGTTGATAATCCAGATGGCGTTGTCCCACAAGAGCTGTCTGAAGTACCAGAGGGTGAGCTCACGCTTCCAAAATTCCACAACACAGTGAAGGCTACAGATCAAGTCATTGATGTGGATTACTATCTCCCGGGCTGTTCTCCTGCTCCCTACCTTACCATGCGCGCAATCAAAACGATCTTATCCGGAGATCTACCT
>CAYUTH010000215.1:0-3846 GCA_964447485.1 uncultured Candidatus Cloacimonadota bacterium
GACAACAGCGGATATTTTAACTCCGGCAACATCATCTATGATTAAAGGATACCAACGGTTACCACGATCCATATAAAAGAAATCAGTAATCGTATCTTCTATAGGAAACGTGTATTCAAAACGCACAGTAAGGTCTTTTGAAAATGAAAGTGTCTCAGGAACTGTGAGTTGAATCGTATTATCTTCGGATGTATAAACTATTTCCTGCCAGTCATCTTTGATTCTCATTTGAATAGAATTTATTTCAGCAATCGGATTTAACAGATAGTTCATTTGGTTTACAAACTGTCCCATTTTACAAGTGACTGTTGCCGAGATATGGAGTTTCTGTGGCGATTGAAATTTTACTTCTATGTTATAATCAGTAATGTCAATTTGTTTGACTGATTCTTTTTGAGAACAACCCAAAATTATGAGAGCGGTTAAAATCAGTATTTTCAAAGGATAAGTTTTCATAGTTAGACTCTGGTTTATAGGTTTATTTATTATTTCATGGCACATAACATATATTATTCTGCTAAAGAATCCATATTTTGCTTAATTCGTAATTATATATACCATGTGTTAATATCTCCAACAATATTTATGTTTATTTGCAAATATCTAATTTCAATGTCAATTTAATATTGTGGTTTACATAAATAACATACTTCATTAAGCAACGATTATTTATTTCTTTTTGTATTTTAGAAAATTTCAAATGGTGTGCTCATCCATTTAATTAATATTCTGTATTCCCGATAGGGCTCTGGAATGACGGCTGTTTTTTACGGAATTAACATGTAAAAAGTTGAAATTTCTCTGTGTTCTCTATGCTCTCTGAGGTGAACATTTTTCTTTCTTCATCTGCGGAAATCTTCCAAATCTGCGTGGATCTGCGTGCTATTCTGCCATTTCTGGGAAATGATCCTACTTCCATCGTGTTCTCACCTTTAAGAAAATGAAGATGCAATTGCTTACATAATTTTGTTCAGGATAAACCTGAACCTGCACCGAAAATTTCGGTGTTGATTGAAATTACTTTTGATAAATCGCACAATATTATTTGACAATTATTTTTGCAACTAACTTATTTTACGCAAAGGTTTTTGCAAAATGAAAAATAAACTTCAGGATAAACTCAGGCACACATCGCTCACAAAGCGCGAGAAGCTCATTGCGGATACTCTTACACGCAATCTTCATAAAAATGCTTTCCTGAACGGTCCACAACTCGCAGAAACCTGTCAGGTTGCCCCGTCATCGATCACGCGGTTTGCCCAGAAACTCGGTTACTCGGGATTTCCAGAACTGAAGAGAGAACTCGAAACACTTTACAGAAAAACAACAACACCACACGAGGTTTTTCAGGATTTCATTTCTGAAAATACGCAGAAGGATGTGCTCGATGCAACAATTGAGCAGGACATTCAAAACATTATGAATGTGCGCACCTCTCTGAATAAAGAAACCATTGCAAAAGTTGTTAAACTGATCAGTAACGCACGTAAGATCATCATTGCATCTATCGGGTCGAGCGAGGCATGTGTCGATATCTTTCATTATTACTTCGAAGCTCTGGGCAAGGATTATATCAAACTAAAAGGTTTCGGTATATCCAAGCAGATCGAAGTCATGGATATTGGCTCACATGACGTGGTCATTGCAATTAGTTTTCAAAAAATATTAAAAGAAGTAGTGGAAGTTGCCCGGTTTGCAAAAGAGAAAGGGGCTTCCGCTATTGCAATCACAGACAGTGAATTCAGTCCCCTCGCGATGGCGTGTGATCATGTGCTGATCACTCCTGTGATAGGCACGACCTTTGGTTTATCCCAGGCAGCGCCGGTCGCAATGGTGAACATAATTGTGAACAGTCTTGCAGCTTTAAACAAAGAACGAAGCCTGGAACTTTTGAAAAATACAAAAAAAGAATGGGAAGAACTCCCCATATTTTACGAATAAAAGGAGCATAGATGTCAAAGATCAAAACAATTCTATTATCAATAATTTTTCTCGCAGTATGTGTACATCCCCTCTTCGGTATGACTGCAGACAGAAACCTGTGCATGGAAATTGCAGATGCAAAGATCGCGCAGCAAGGTTTGGAAGATATGCACACTGTTTCAAATATCACTTCTCACACCGATGAAAAGGGAGAGGTGCTTTTCTATATTTTTGAACTCGATCCCAAAGGATTTATGATAATTACTGCGGATACAGACCTACCTCCGATTATCGGTTACAGCTTCCGAAATAATATTGATGCACTGGATGAGTCCTCAATTCCGTTTAGGGTGATCTCGCAGGATATTTCCTGCCGATATGCAGCGCTTCCAAAGCTGCCGGAAAGTATTAAACTGCAAAGAAATAATACGTGGGCTGATCTCCTCAATAATAAAGAAGCAAAAGAGGAAATGTACTGGCCGGATCAGGACTCGACTTTGACAGGCGGATGGGTGCAGGTTCAATGGAATCAGACTTCTCCTTACTATAATTACTGTCCCTGGGATCCAGTGACCAGTGCAAGAAGTCTGGCAGGATGCCCGGCGATTGCCACCGCACAGATCATTGATTATTTTACAAATATAAATGGCGCTCTTTTCGATGATAGTGATGATTATTACCACTCGTATGCAGGAAGAGATTTTTGGATCGATAATGACTATTTCACCCGGGGGTTCGCATCATTCCCTCAGCTCAATTCATTACTCAACACATATGATGCTCATAAAAAACTGCATCAGGAGCTCACAAACTTCGATAAAGCAGCCCTCTGTTTTGCATGTGGTGTCGCTGCCACTCAAGTGTATACTTCTACGGTTTCCGGCACATTCTACCTGAGCCAGGTTGTTGATGCGCTAGAGAAATTTGGCTACTACGGCACCGATACAATAGATGATAGTGCTCCTAATTTCTGGACTCGTTTAAGTCAAAATATGATGGATGGTCAGCCTGCAGAATTAACAGTTCTGGTAACCGGGGGTAGCGGGGGGCATAATGTTGTTGTAGATGGCTACAATACGCTGAATGAGTATCATGTGAATTTCGGCTGGAGCGGTTCTTATAACGGCTGGTATATTCTTCCTGATGAATTCCCCTATTCACTCACAACCATTCATGGTGTCATCCTGGACATCTATTCAGATCTCGTTCCTTACTATGATCCGCCTGCAAATTTGGTGTTTTCGAGTAATCAAACTCCTGCATATATCGATCTCTCATGGCAGATGCCAATCCAAGCTGGCGTGATCTCATACAATATCTACAGAGATGATGTATTATTGAATTCAGAACCGGTGTTTACCCAGAATTATCATGATGACACCGCGACCTATGGCATAGAATATGAATATTATGTAACAGCGATTTATGATATTGGTGAATCGAATCCGTCCAATATCATTGTGATAGACTGGAATTTTTCTATTGATGAACCTTCGATTGCGAATGGATATGCAAGTATAAGCTTTCCCAATCCATTCAATCCAAGAATCGATGGCAGCACTTCGATCAGATATTATCAGCATGAAACAAATCACAATTCAAACATCGAAATATATAATATCAAGGGCGAGCTTATAAGAAGATTAACTGCTCACGGTATTTCATCCGGAATATTTGAAGTCAGCTGGGATGGAAAAGATACCTTGGGACAAGATGTTCCTTCCGGGGTGTACTTGTATTCTATAGATGATGAAAATAGAAGATTTGAAAAAATATTACTATTGAGATAAATGAAAGCTGTTTGAAGAGTCGTCATGGACCATTCCGTGACGGCTTTTTTTTCACGCAAAGACCGCAAAGGAAATGAAATACGCAAAGAGCGCTGAGATAAGCTCATATGCAGTTCATTCCCCGCACTCACCG
>CAYUTH010000216.1:0-3826 GCA_964447485.1 uncultured Candidatus Cloacimonadota bacterium
CGGAACAATCTGTTACTGTCGATATATTTCGAGATGGCGAGTATAAAACATTCAATGTGGTCCTTGGTAAGAAAGAGATCAACAAAAAAATCTCCGGAAATTTTGAATGGTTTGATAAACCAAGTAACGTGTATGTGTGGAATTACAAAGATCAGAACGGCAAATGGCTCGGATTGCAGGTCGATGAACTCGGTGACAAAGACGGTTTGTTGATAAAGAAAATATACGAGGGCTCTCCTGCATCAGGATCGTTACTTCAGGAAAAGGATGTCATTGTTGAGATCAATGGTATAATGGTTGATGATATCGATGATATTTCTGTGATCCTTGATGATGTTGAAGTGGATAATGACGTGGTCGTCGAAGTACTGCGCGATGGGGAAGTGATCACAGTCAATACAAAGGTCGGAGAGAAATCCGATCTTGCTGACCAGTTGCAAATCTCTATTGATAACGGGCTGATGAAAATGTATATCGATGGAGATGAAAAAAAGATTTTTGATCTTCACAATATGATGCAAAAGATCCAACAGGGTCTTGATGAAGAGGGTTCGAAACTGGATATAAAGCTGGATTCACTTCAGGAAAAATTGAAAAATTTGGACGTCGATGTGTTACGCATCGAAGATAGCGGAGCAATCTAAGATTACACGACAGATAGCTCGTTTCTCCCAAAAGCCCTTTGCAAGAAGGGCTTTTTTATTTATCCGAATTACCTTGTCACAAGTCGCAGAGCTTGTGATAAGTAATTCGTAAAAACCCAACTTAAGACATGCTCTCCAACTCACCTTCATCCGCTTTAATGCGGAATCCTATGCAGCAAGCATGTCTCAAGTTTCAAGAATTTGTTTTTTTTATGATTTAAACACCGAATTAGATAGTATACTGTTCCAAATAATTCTCTTAATTACTGTTTCCTCTGTGCTCTCTGTGGTGTGATAATTAACAATTCCATGACAACACCTATTTATAAAGAAGGCGATAATGCGCATTATCGCCTTCGATTATTGTATAAATTTCGAGTATTATTCTTCGATCTTATGTATGGTATCAAGTATCGTTCCATCTACCCATTCGACGACCGCTACTGCTTCATCGGAAAGTTTCGGCTTCGCTGGAACACCGCATAAATCATCAATCTCATTTTTTATATCTCTGATATCCCGAATCGGAAGTCCTGAATTCCTGGTCGCTTCAATGAGGTCTGTTCTCAATGGATTGATAGCAATTCCACGCTCTGTAACAATGACATCAACAAGTTCACCGGGAGCAACAAGTGTTGTAACTTCATCTTTTATGACGGGAATTCTATCTCTGAATGTGGGCACAGCGATAATCGTACATTTTGCCATCAAACAGTTCTGGTACCCACCGATGCCGTGCAGCATGCGCCCATCGCTGTGTGTAACGCAGTTGGCATTGAAATTCACATCAACTTCTGTACTGCCAAGCACGATCAAATCCATCATCTGCACAAGATTACTCTTTGCATGGAAATCATAACTCTCATAAACGTCGATTGGTATATGCCTTGGATTATCTCGCAATGAAGAGATCGCTTCGAGTCCAAAGGTTTGTCCGTCGAAAATATAATCCGCGCGACCATTATTCATCATATCAACAAGATATTTTGTGCTGCCACCTATCATACTTCTCGCTTTGATGCCTTTCTCTATCATCATCTGTTGGATGAAATCTACAAAGGCAAGCGACGTTCCTCCAGCACCTGCCTGGAAGTTCATGCCATCATGAAGAATACCGGCTGCTTCCACAAATTTTGCAGCATACTCAGCGATCAATAATCTGTCCGGACTTTTTGTGATGCGGGTTGTGCCTGAAACGATCTTCTGTGGATCACCAACCTCATCGACCACGACAACAAAATCCACGTCATTACCCATGATCTCCCATGGATAACAAGGGAAATCAATAAGCGTATCAGTTACCACAATTGTTCTATCTGCATTTTTGGAATCAACTTTCGAGAACGACATTGGACCAAATGGATGTTTTCCATGAACGCCATTCGCATTGCCCATCATGTCCGAAGCTGAAGCTGCTAATACTGCAATATCGATATGAAGTTCTCCGTCAGCCACAGCTCTGTATCTGCCGCCATGACTTCTCAGGTAGCCAAGTCCTTTCATTTTTCCGTGGCTGCAAAAATCACCAAGAGGTCCATTCAAGCTGCCTTCAATATGATGTACCACACCGGATTCGAGATGTTTGATGATCGGTGCATGACAGGGGAATGCTGCACTCGGCAACCATACAAGGTCTTTCACACCAAGTTCAGCAGCAATATCAAAAATCCAGTTCGCAACATAATCTCCATTTCTATAATGATGATGCGTTGAGAGCGTCATGCCGTCTTTCAATCCTGATTTTATAAGAGCATCTTTCAAAGAATCGACGACCTTATTACAATCCTGAGGATAATCGATTATGGTTGGCACGCGCGGCGCGGCGCCTTTGTGCGTAGGTCTGTATTTGTTCACTCCCATAAAGGGTATGACCTTTTTACCGTTGACAACAGTGGGCACAAGACGACCCGCTGCATTTTTCACAAATTTATCTGCTTTTTTCATTTGATCATACCTCCGATCTTTGCCATCTTTAGAACATGTTGAGCTTGTTTGACGACCGGAGCATCGATCATCTTGCTTCCAAGAGATACCACTCCTTTGCCTTCTTTCTTGGCAGTAGTATATGCTTCGACGATTTGCTGAGCTTTTGCTAATTCCTCCTGTGAGGGTAAAAATGCTTCATGGATGACTCGTATCTGACGTGGATGAATACATCCTTTTCCATCAAATCCCAATGCCTTTGCCTGTTTCACATTTTCATAGAGCCCGACCATATCATTCACATCTGAGAAAACTGTATCGATCGCTTGCACACCTGCAGCTTTTGCTGCATTGAGCACCATGCTTTTTGCAAAGAAACATTCATCTTCACTCTTTGAACGGGTCACGCCAATATCGGCAGTATAGTCTTCAAGCCCTAGTGTAAGCGCAATAACATTTTTGCTTGCTAAAGCGATTTCATAGGCATGCATCACGCCCTTTGCGGATTCAATGATCGGCATCAGATAAACCTGTTTTTTTGCTTTCTTGATTTTTTTAATGCTTTCGTCAATATCGATTACCTGCTGTTTTGATTCGCATTTTGGAATGAGAATTACATGGACATTTTCATTGATAATTTCTTTTAGATCTTCAAAACCAAGAGGAAGCTGGTTGATGCGCACCATTCTTTCCGCACCTTTGAAATCGATTGTTCGGAGTGCATTTCGTACAAGTATTCGGGCTGAATCCTTTTCGTCGGGATGGACCGAATCTTCAAGATCGAGTATGATCGCATCAGCTCCATGCAGACCGGCATTCAGCATCAGTTTTGGAGATCCTCCCGGGAGATAAAGCCGAGAGCGTCTTAACGCATCTTTTGCAGATTTATACAAACAGTGCTTTTTCATTTCTGGTAAATATGATTTTGTTATTGTATTGTCTGCTCTCTTTAATGCAGCTTCGATGCGAGCGGTGATCACAAAATCCAGCGCTCCCCGATCTTCGATTTTCACGTTGGCGTTTTTTATGCCGAAAAATTTCATCTCATCCTGAGCGAGGGCAATAATATGATCGCCAAAGAAATCCTTCACCTTGCTGATGAGCTCGATGTGTACTCCGCCACTGTCCGTGAGTTCTACTGTCACCATGCAATCGGAACGGATCTTCGGTCCGTAATTGCCAGCCGATGCGATCTTTGCCATACTATCTCCTACATATAAGTTTTATTTTTTTGGTATTATGTTTATACGTTTTCATGT
>CAYUTH010000217.1:0-3825 GCA_964447485.1 uncultured Candidatus Cloacimonadota bacterium
AACCCATGATACCAATTGCAAGTATTATCTTAATCAGATCTCTTTTTGTGATCGTGCCGTATACACCAACCAAAAAGAGGAAAAAGCACATTAAATATAATATCATATCTTATCCTTCCTGTGGTTTAAAACTGGCTAAATAAAAGAACACAAGATACAATCCCATGCCAACCTTCACACAAATAAATATGTTTAACATAGGGATGTAACCTGCACTAATAAGTGTATAAAGTTTGCCGATTCCCATAAAGTTTGCGAGGAAATTGCCGATCACATATAAGCCGATAATACCTGTGAGCACAAAGAGTATCGCAGCAATAGATTCCAAACTGCTCATCGCAAATTTATCTACTCGCTCCAGCACAAAATTTTTACCATATGCAAGCGTCAGGTGAACATAAGAAAGCGCAATGATCACACCGCCCGCAAAACCGCCACCCGGTGAAAGATGACCATGAAGAACAATATAAAGACCATATAAGAAGATCAACCACACAGTAAAACGGGTAATTGTTTTGACAATTACGGACATACCTTCATTTGGAAAATTATTCTGCATGTCTTTTTTTCCTCCCTGTTTTACGTAATATGGTGAATGCACCTAAGATCGCAGTAAAAAGCACTGTAACCTCACCAAGCGTGTCATATATCCTATAGTTCAGAATAACAGAGGTGACGATATTTTGAGAACCGGTTTCCACTCCTGCTTGTGCAAGATAACGCTCGGCGACGCGCACGATCGGCTTTCCGAATGAAGGCAGATCCTTAAATGCGAAAATACTCAGCACAAAAATGCTCACAAGTATGACAATTGCAACAACTGTTTCAGGAACATCTCTACGGAGAGCACGGACTTCAATAGAACGTTTCGCAAACGCGCGGATCAAGATGATCACACAGAGAATTTCGAACACGAACTGAACAAGTGCAAGGTCCGGAGCTCCTAAGAAAAGGAATGCTAAAGACAAACCCAATCCAACCACACCAATGGTAATGATCGAAGAAAGTATGTTCTTTATTTCCAGACTGGCAATCGAACCGATTATCATGAATCCTAAAATAAAGTACAACCAAACATCAACTGGCACTTAAGCCTCCTTAAAACTAAATTGCACTTAATAAAATTATGGTGACAACAACCAGACCCGCAAGCGTCCAAATCGCATACGTATGCAAAAGTCCGGAATGCAGTTTATGGAAAACGCCACCAAGCCATAGGGAGAACACGGTTCCCCATTTATATATATCAAAATATTTCTTATTTGCCCACTCGTAGATCTTGTTGAATGGTTTCATTGAAGAGATTTCATTATAGAATTCTACACCTGTAGCCCGGTGCTCGTCTGTCGTAGGATAGGTGCCGACATATTCATTATCGAATCTGATCTTTTTAAATACAATATAGATGATAAGTCCGAGCAGGATGGATGCGGCAAAGAAATAAAGTATGATCTTTGAACTGTAAAATCCAAGAAGCAGAGTTTTAATAGAACCTGCGCCAATTATTGGAAGCAAGAACCATTTTATTGGAATCGCAAATACAAAAACACCGAATATTATACAAAGAGCGCCGAGTAAAAGGTTTGCAAACCAGTTATTGAAACTGATCTCTTTCACGCCTTCATATTTTTTAGGCAATTTGCCAAGGAAGGTTGCATGGAGAAATTTTATAAAGCTCGCAAGTGTTAACGCGCTTCCGAATATGGCGAGCACAAAACATACATTCAGCACGATCTGCCATATCCTGCCTTGCTGAGAAGCAGTAACAAGAACGCCCTGGTACACCATCCATTTTGAAAAAAACCCGTTAAACGGCGGCACGCCTGAAATTGATAACGCTCCAATCAATGCAGCAACAAAAGTAAGCGGCATCCGCTTTGCAAGACCACCTAACTTATCGAGCTCTGCAGTACCGGTTCTCTTTTCAACTGAGCCAAATGAGAGGAATAAGCTTGATTTATATATTGCGTGGTTTATCATGTGAAATAAGCCGCCGATTATGCCGATTGGAGTGCCCGTTCCAATGCCGAGTACCATATACCCGACCTGACTTACCGCGTGATAACCAAGAAGTTTTCGTCCATTATGTTGAATTAAAGCCATCATAACGGCAATAATAATAGTCAGCGCACCAAGTATCATCACTATAGCTCTGATCGCAAATGGATAGATAAATAAAGTATTCATTATACGTGCTAACAAATATATTCCGAGAAGTTTATCTAAAGCAGCAGGAAGAAGGGCAACACTCTCGATAGGCGCATCCTTGGCAAAATCAGGAACCCATGTATGCATTGGAAATGCGCCGGCTTTTGCAAATGATGCAAGTAATAAGCAGAAAAAAGCAATATATGTGATAACATTTGTTAATGCAATTTTGGATACAAAGAGATTACTATCCTGCGTGAGCACATACATAACGATCAATCCAAAAAGGAGAAGCACATCAGAGGTCCCGATAATAATAAAAGATTTACGTGCGCTTTCTGCACTTTGGGGAGCATTGAGAAGGTCATATAAATATATAAGCAGCCCGGAAAGCCCCCAGAAAATTATGAAAGCGATCATATTGGAACTCAGGGTAACGCCATTGCAGAAACTCACAGTCAGCGTAAAAAGCAGGAAGAACTTACCTTCATATTCCTTTTTCACATTTTTCAGGCAGTAAATCAGAATTATTGTACTGAGAATATTTATGAAAAGCAGAATGAACTTTGATAAAACATCTGTTTGAAATAGCGTAACGCCGAATAGAGAAAAGCTGAAAGCAGCTGCACTGAATACCTTGATGCTCAGCACCAGTGACCAAATCACAGAAGCAAGAGTGATAAGTTTCTTTATAATCTTTGGTACAAAAAGATTAATAATGGTTGCAATTATCGGTATAACGACAAGCAAAAAAAGATAATTATTCCACATTTATGTACCCTTTCTTCTTGAATTCCTAATCTTCAAAAATTCTATCAATGGGTGTTTTCTCGTTTCCGGCAACTGCTTTCTTAAGATTCGCAGTTTTCTCGCGAGACATGGTTAATAGATTATATTCCAATTTTTTGTTATTTTTATCGACAACGCGAATACTACGCTCTGTACAGCAATAGCACGGATCAACAGCAGCAAGAGTGATAAGTGCATCAGCAAGAGGAATGCCTACGCACGAAGCTTTATAAGTCGGAATATTGGAAAAACTGGGTGCGCGAACTTTATGACGAAGAGGTCTGTTCGAGCCATCACTTCTGATGTAATGGAAAACCTCACCACGGGGTGCTTCGTAACGTCCGATTCCTTCACCTGGGGAAATGTGTTTTACCTTATTAAGATATTCTCCGCCGACTTTCGGAAATGCTTCGAGACACTGTCGTACAATATGTACAGAATCAATGATCTCGAGTACACGAACGACAAGTTTGTCATACACATCGCCATTAGGGAGGACACGAACAGGGAAATCCACTAGCTCATATTCAAGAGGATCGTCACGGCGGACATCTATATCAACGCCTGATGCACGTGCCGTGGGACCTGTTGCACAATAATTTATAGCTGCCTCTTTTGTGAGGACACCCACGCCTTTGAGACGCGAACGCAACACAGGATCATCTTTCGCAGCACCTGCGATCATAAGCATTTTCTTTTCTATCATATCCAGTGTGGGATGAATTTCTGGAATTAGTGCATTATCAAAATCTCTGCTTACTCCACCGACACGGAACATTGCATAATGATTTCTATTTCCCGAGACTTTTTCAAAAATTTGAAGAACCGGTTCACGATATCTCCAAGCCCACATCCAGAGCGTGTCATATCCTATAAAATGCCCTGCAA
>CAYUTH010000218.1:0-3818 GCA_964447485.1 uncultured Candidatus Cloacimonadota bacterium
TTGCGTGCCGGAGTGGTGGAATTGGTAGACACAAGGGACTTAAAATCCCTCGGGTTTTTGCCCGTGCCGGTTCAAGTCCGGCCTCTGGTACCACTTTTTCCCGCGCCTTGCGGGTTTTTTTATTAAAAAATTGACAAAAAATATCACAAATTGATACTCCATTTCAAAGGAAAAAAATAGACGTGGAGCGAGTTATGAAAATTACTCTTTTTACGATTTTATTGATGTTCGTGATCGTCCTTCCACTTGAAGGTGCATTCTTGCAGTATGCTCCGTCAGCAAAGATCGCAGCACTTTCCGGAATGTCTCTGCTTGATGGCTCTGCAGCCAGCATGTTCCTTAATCCGGCGAATATACTGCAGCAGATCTCTGCATCTTCATCCTATACAATGCCATTCTCATTTAAGGAAATATCTTACAAAAATATTGCATTCTCATATCGGTTTGGAAAAACAACTATCGGTCTTGGTTATCAGGATTTCGGAAACGATATCTATAAAGAACAAAGCTTCATTACAGTAGCAAATATCAGAATTTTTGCGCACTATTGGTTGGGAGTGGGATTGCGCTATCTTTGTGATAAAACACAATCGTTTGAAGCCCAGAATTCATATCAGGTTGACGTGGGATTTCGGGCAGAATACAAAAACCTTACATTCTCAACCTCATACATGAACCTGAATTTTGGCGAGCTGGAAAACGACCCTCTTCCGCAAGAGAATAGAACATTTATTGCTTGCGATATTGCAGAAAACCTGCAAACAGGATTTGGTTTTGTAAAAGAATTCGATTATCCCTTTTCTTTCCGAGTTGGGGTTTCATATTATCCCTTGAAATATATCGGCTTCTTCAGTGGATTTCATACAGAGCCAAACCAGTTCACTGCAGGATGCGAATTTACCTTTTTAAATTTCAGAATACAATATGCAATTGAAACCCACGAATACTTACAATCAACGCATTATATCTCGCTACAATATGGGAAATAAGAAATTTTTCTTCGTTTTTCTACTCATTATTGCTGTATGTCAGCTTCATGCAGAAGATACAGAAGAGCAGATGGAAAAGCTCTTTTCCTCGGAAGATGAAACCTATATTTCCACCGAATTACAGCAGCACCTGGAATATCTTGAAAAACATAAACTCGACATCAACAAGGCGGATTATGACGAACTTGTTGAGCTTCCATGGCTTTCACCACAGGATGTGGATAGGATTCTTCTTTATCGAAAAACACACGCGATTACAAACAACACCACATTGCAGAAAGCAGGTATTTCCGAAGGAATTATCCAGGAACTTCAACCCTATATTTCATTTCATTTGCCAACGCCTGTTCATGTTATCACACGGCAGAGAATGCAGTATAAAGACGATACGAGCTATGATTCACCGCTGAAGCTCTACCAAAGATATCAGGCGAACTGGTGGAAATTTTCATTATACTTCCTCTCCCAAAAAGATGAGGGAGAGAAAGACTGGTTTGACTATTGGAGCGCGACGTTATATGCAAAAGAAATTGGTTTTGTAAAAAGTTTCGCAGCAGGTAACTATAGATTATCTTTCGGACAAGGAATACTTTTTGCTCCCAAGCTGGCGCTCTCGAAAGGCGGAAATGCAACGCACCAGCCCCTCAAACACTATCAAGATATAAAACCTTACACATCGACCAATGAAGCATATTCCCTTTTCGGTTTTGCGGGAGATTTTTCTTTGTATGATTTTCAAATCATACCTTTCTATTCTGACTATGCCCTTGATGGGATTGTAGAAAACGGCTGTATAAAAAGCATAGATATTACAGGATTTCATCGAAGTGATAGCGATCATGATAAAAAGGACGCAATTCGGGAAAAATTGTACGGCGCACATATCAGTTATGGCGCACAAAACACGCTTGGTATTACTGCATACAGAGATTTTTACAACCATCCCTTTTGTGATTCGACAAAAAAACAGTTTCAGAATCTCTACAGCGCAGATTATTATCTTAACTACAAAAACATCACAATTTTCGGAGAGGGCGCACTTGCGAATGGGAAGCGTGCTTTTGTCACTGGGGTACTATGGCAGCAAGGCTTGTTTGAAAACATCATACTCTATAGAAATTACGAGAAGGATTTTCCCTCCTTTCATGGCAATCCGTTTCATGCCGGGGGAAATTTTGATAACGAGAGGGGCTTATACTATGGCATTACGTATCACCCCTTTGCGCAATCCCGCCTGGACGTTTATTTTGATGTCTTCCGTTTTCCCGAGGAAAGCACTTATGGAAATGTGCCGATCTATGGCTTCGACTCTTTTGTTCAGTTTGACCAGAAATGGCATACCTCTCGCATTCGAGTAACCTATCACTATAAGCAGACAGAACGATGGAGAAGCTTTGATGATGTGAGCAAGCTGTACCAGGTAAAAAGAAATACCTACAGGTGTGATTTCATACAAAAAATCAACGATAAAATTGAACTTAAATTCCGGGGAGAATTCACCTATCATCATTATACCAATACCGACAAGTATGATGCTGGCACACTGCTCTTCCAAGAAATTAAGTACTTTATCACGCCCAAGCTAAAAAATTATATTCGTTTCTGTCAGTATCATACGGGCGATATTATTCTGTATATGTATGAAAGCGACCTCGATGGTGTTATGCTCAACTCACAATTCAAGGGCGATGGTGTATTCGGATATATTCTTCTCAAATATGACATTGGTTCCCACATATCATTGCAGGCAAAATATGCCGAGAAAATCTGGAAAGAGAAGAAGATCAGGCGATCACGACAAGTAAAATTTCAACTGGAAACCAGTTTCTGATTTTGCAACCAGTTGTCATCCTAGTTTGGAAATTTTTTATACGAAAAACTTGCCTCAAATTTCTCGACAGATTACTCTATTCATATGTTGAGAGTGCGAAAACCCCAAACATTAAAAACAAGAAAGCAGAGAGTGCCGATGTTCATCTGGGTACTTCTCCTCGCTGCAGCAATATTCGGTATACTTCAAACAAAGTATTGCCACAAACAGCTTGATAAATACCTTGAAGTGCAGGAGATCAAGATCGAGACAGAAGCCCCAACCTTTTGCCAGGTCTATTTTGAGGTAGTGAACAAAGCGAGTTTTCAGATTAAAAGGCGCGTTATCGTCCGGGTGTATCATAAAAATCTGGAGCTTGGCTCAAAGATGCTTTACGGAGTTTTCGAAGAAGGAAGAACAAAGGGTTTTCTCACCACAGTTGAATTCCAGGAAAAAGTTCTCAAGGGTGACGAAAACATAGATGAAATTTCTGTCAGATTTTATGATTAGAATTTTATAAGGCCTATTCGGAGAAATTTCTTTATCTCCCGAATTTTCTACATTACAAATCTATTGAGGTGGACCCATTTGTCAAGACAAAAAATAGCGTTATATAAGTGAACTTTTCCATAATTATTATAGTATCACATTATAATTGCTGATGGACTGATCCGACAGCTGGCTGGCGGAGCGGGGCATCAGCAATCCAATCGACTTACTTCTCTTATCAATTTTCCTATTCCGACTATAAACCTCCAAAGGAGTTAAATAGCCTAATGCTTGATGTAAACGCTCTTCGTTATAAAAGGTCATATAGCTGTTAATACTAGCTTTGGCTGACCTTACACTCTCATAATCATGAAGATATACCTCTTCATATTTTACCGTTCTCCATAACCTCTCTGTAAATATGTTATCCATGGCTCTTCCACGCCCATCCATGCTTATGCGTATATCACTACCGCGTAACATATCAGTAAATTCTCTGCTCGTAAACTGAGAACCCTGATCAGTATTGA
>CAYUTH010000219.1:0-3774 GCA_964447485.1 uncultured Candidatus Cloacimonadota bacterium
AACCCGTCTCTACCCCAATAAGAAAGGGGTAGGTGCAGGTTCATCCTGCACCGAAGTCAGACTACTCTTCGATTTAGTCTTTATCCCCCAGATAATTCTCCGCCCGATACACCATTACTACTTGTAATAATTTCAAATCACGAAAACGCGGTATCGAGGTAATAAATTCGACATTTTCAAAGCTGTTTACTACTGAACTACTGAGTTTCTTTGACTGATCAAAAAGGAGAAAATCCTTCCCAATCAGCTCCTCGTCGTTTCTCCACAACGTAAACTGATGGATTCGATTTCCAAGATCAAAGCAAACAAAATCATGTCCTGAATATACAATAAGTTCACTTGCGATCTGGTGCCTGTTCGCCGCTGGTATGAGATCTAGAAAATCTTCAATAATAAGCTCAGCATCCAGTCCAAGCCGCTTCCAGCCATAGAACTGGTCTGTCGGATCATACTTGATTGGAATAACGGGCACATAAACCTGAACGAGTACAACAAGAAGAACAATGACAAGCAAAAACCAGTTTATGACCCACGTGATCCTCCAGCCGGTATGCATCTGCCAGTCCTGTAAGTACAGATAAGTGATGAGCAGCATACCCGGAATGTAGGCAAAGGCAGCCCAGTTCGCTTCCACCTTCTTCTGCATGGAGGTAAAAAGAAAAAATCCAAAAAACACCAGCGCAAGAAAGAACAGCAATTTTGCTTCCTTGGAATGATACTTCCACTCCACAACTACTTTAATAAGTGCGATGAGAAATATCACAAACAGAAGGGGACTGAGAATGCCTGCCTGCCCTCCGAGGAAATCACCAAATGTTTGCCAGTTCGGGAAGCTGCCACCAATCCCGTGCTGAAACTGAAATGAAAAAGAGATCCAGTTGTTCTGAGCATTCCAGATTATGACAGGAAGAAAAACAATAAAGGAAATCAGCAATGCAATATAGGGTTTGATGCTCTTCAACCAGGAACGCTCTGGGCTAAATATTAAAAATAACAAGATTGCAGGAAAAACTAAAACCGCGACATATTTTGAGAGCAATGCACATCCGAAGAATATTCCTGCAAGTATCCACTGGAGCCATTTTCCATTCCTGCATGCCCTGTAAAAGTGGAAGATACCCGCAGTCAGGAAGAATATCATGGGCGTGTCCGGTGTTGCAATGATGGTACCTGCAAAAAGGAGAAGCGTCATATTGCTCATTACCAGAAAGGTAAACCCGATCTTCTCGTTGAACATCTCCTTGCCAAGAAAATAAGCATACAAAGAAGTGCCGGCTCCAAGCAAGATCGGCTGAAGGTGCACCACAAATTCTGCACTCTTGAAAAATACTGAAAGGAATCCAAAGATCCATCCTATCATAGGCGGATGGTCAAAATAGGAAAGCTGCAAATTTTTGCCCCAGAGAAAGTAATATGCTTCATCAGGAATAATGTTAAGTCCAATGGTATAGACCAATTTGAAAATGGTCAGCGCTCCAATAAAGATGAAAGCTTTCTCGTCTAAACTTAGTCTATTCTTGCTCATCTTTGTTTCCCTTGAACGTCCAGAAATAATGTATAACGTAATTCACAAATGTGATGATCACTATCGCAATGAATTTAGAGATCAGGTCGTTGAGCTTAAATAATTCAGTGAAAAATATCATAAGAAGATTCTGAACAATGCCGGTTATGATCATGGTGGAATTGTATTTGAGAAGACGTGCTGCGAAGCTTCGTTTAGTCTTTGCGGGATTATCCTTCCATGTCCAGAAATTATTGAGCAGGAAATTATTAATGATCGAGATTTCTGTAGCGATCACGCCGGCAAAGATGTAGTACATTCCCGCAAGTGTGAGCAGGTATTGAATCCCGAGATTCACCACTGTGCCGCTTCCGCCAACAATGCCGAATTTGATGAATCTCTTTAAATGATTCTTACATAATCTTTGAAAAAATGAATTTGCCATAGTTCTGGTTTCTTAAAGTTGATGCAGAATTTTCTTGTCCAGAAAAGAATGCCTTCTCATAAATGAGCCATGAAAACAGAGCTCTTTCCAGTCATAAAATTCTATAAAAAAGTAGAGTCTACCAATGCACTTGCCGTCAAACTTCTGTCAGACTCAACCTTACAGAAAAACTTCGTTCTTTGCGCACGGGAGCAAACGGCAGGTATGGGCAGGTTGGACAGAAACTGGTACTCACCGGTCGGCGGATTGTATTTCACACTTGGATTTCCCAACAAAAATTTTCCTGCATCTATGACACTTTTTACAGGCGTGATCATTCATAAAGTGCTGAGTGCTGCATTTCCTGAACTTTCTTTTTTAATCAAATGGGCTAATGATATTTTTGTGAAAGGGAAAAAAATCGGCGGTATACTTGCTTCTTCAAATAAACACGGTACGATTATAGGAATTGGTATTGACTGTAATGTCGAAAGAATACCAGAAAATCTTCGACAGATCGCAACATCGCTTTTTATTGAATCCGATAAAAGGATATCCATAAAAAAACTACTTAAAGTTACCCTCAATACTTTTGAAGATAATTTGCATATATTTGAAGAAAAAGGATTCTCATACTTCGTAGAATATTTTGAGAAATTTCACCTGCTGACAAATAAGAAAGTTGCACTATATTCGGGCACGAAGCAATTAGCTGGAATTGTGCGGGGAATTACTGACGAGGGTGCGCTATTGTTTGAAACCGACAGTGGTTTGCAGACCATTCTCTCTGCTGATAAGATTGACATACTGAACTAAGTTTTGTGTTTGTACACTCATGCCCCGGTAGCTCAGTAGGATAGAGCACCGGTTTCCTAAACCGTAGGTCAGAGGTTCGAATCCTCTCCGGGGTACCATAGTTGATTTCCGGGGTATTATTTTCGTGTAAGTACCTTAAAATTGGTATGGTTACAGGAGTTCGAAACTTTTCACCATCGAACTCCAACCCTTCAGGATAAACCAGTCTTTGTATTTTTTGCTTAGTTGCTATATATTCGTTAGTTAGCCAATATTTTCCCAAGTTCGAAAAAAAGTTAACAGAAAAATCAACTTGTTCCTGGAATCTTGTTTCATCAATTTCTGTTTTGGATAGTTCAATCTCTTTAATTCTAATTGATTCTTCTATCTCAGCTTTATTTTCTTTATACGTTTCTTTATCAAACGTTCCATCAATTACCAAATTCTCTACTTTTTTTAATCGTGTTTTTAACTTTGTTATATCGCTTTTAATATTTCTTTCTTCGTTCTTCACATATTTATTATGTTCTTGCCATTTTTCAATTGCTCTAAATCTAAATAACCTTAATAAATCTTTATTAGGTTCGAGTCTTTCTAATTCTTGATAAAATAATTTCTCAATTTTATCCTTAGATGTGTGAACATGTTTAGAGCATTCAATGCATTTATAGTAATCATATCGCTTATTATTCTTGTATTTATGATATGCTGTTAGATTGCTACCACAAATAGTGCATCTAACATCTCCTTTTAAAGGAAAGTTAGGGTTTTTTGTATTTTTTGTTTTACCCAAACCATGTTTATCCCCTAAAATATCTTGAACTAAATAAAACAGCTCTTTACTAACAATTGGCTCATGCTTACCCTCAATCATCTCTGGCAAATCTGGATAAAACTCAACTAAACATTTCGGTCTAAGAATAATACCAGCATAAATCGGGTTGTGAAGAATACTATTCACTCTCTGTGGAGATAAATTACACATATGTTTTTTATTAATCGGGAGTGTTAGTTTAACTGTGTCTGGGAAGGCGCATAAAGTTGTTTGACA
>CAYUTH010000220.1:0-3769 GCA_964447485.1 uncultured Candidatus Cloacimonadota bacterium
CGCCGAACTTTGTATATTCATTAGAGAAAAGGACCACTTCAAATTTATCGTGCAAGTCTTCGCAGGAGACAAAAGCCATGGTTCTTTTCTTCTTATCTTTGATCAATTTTACTTCATCCACTATACCGATCATTCTGATATCCTGGTTGCGTAGTTCGTCACGCTTACCGCGTTTTACACATTTCTTGTACTGAAGAGTATCGAGATTTGTAAGTGTTTGAATATCTTTCTCATAAGAAGTGAGCGGATGACCGGAAATGTAAAAGCCCAGAAGCTCTTTTTCCATGTCAAGGCGTCTGCCGAATTCCCATTCTTTTTTGTCAGGAAGGGCAGGGTAGAGATCCTTATCTTTTGTCTGCATAGATGCAAAAAGAGAAGATTGTCCTTTCTGGCGTTCCCGCAGTTTTTGAGAGCCGAATTCGAGTGCAGTTTCAACTACTGCATAAAGTTGAGTTCTCGTGCCATCAAGATCATCAAGCGCTCCTGCTCCGATAAGACTCTCCAGGGCAGTTTTATTGAGTTGATTTGCATCTACTTTTTCGCATAACTCAAAAATATTTTTAAAGATAGAATGAGTTTTTCGAGTCTCAATTATTGCACGGATTGCATTTTCTCCCAAACTCTTTATCGCTTTCAGTCCGAAAATAATTTTCCCGTCTCTGACCGTGAAATTGTAGTCGCTGAAATTCACATTCGGGTGAAGCACTTCTATATTCATCTTATGGCAGACTTCTATGTTCCGGGCTATCTTTGCAGCATCATTTTCTACAGTCATCAACGCAGCCATGAATTCAGCAGTGTAGTGACATTTCAGGAAAGCGGTCTGGTACGCGATTATGCTGTATGCAACACTGTGAGATTTGTTGAATCCATACCTGCCAAATGTTTCAATCCGCTCAAATATCTGGATAGCTTTTTCCCGGGATATACCGTTTTTTACGGCTCCTTCGATGAAAATGGGGCGGTATTTATCCATAAGCGATTTATCTTTTTTGCCCATGGCTTTTCGAAGGATATCAGCTTCACTTAAAGAAAATCCTGCCAAGATATTCACGATTTGTATTACTTGCTCCTGAAAGACGATCACCCCGTATGTTGAGCGGAGAATATCCTCAAGCATAGGGTCGAGATAATCGACCTTTTCCTCGTTATTTTTTCTGCGTATATAGACTTCGTGCATTCCGCTGTCGAGGGTACCGGGACGGTATAAAGCATTACAGATTGCAAGGTCTTCGATAGAACTTGGCTTAATGCGCTTGAGTATTCCTCTCATTCCCGAGCTTTCAAACTGGAATACGCCATCAGTTTCTGCGGTATGGAAGAGCTTGTAGGTTTCTGTATCATGTAGGTTTATGTCGTCGATGTTGAGGTCAATGCCATGATGCTTCTTAATAAGTTGCAGAGCTTTTTCTATGATGGTAAGGTTTTTCAATCCGAGGCAGTCGATTTTCAGTAAACCCAGTTTTTCAAGACATTTGCCGTCATACTGGGTAATGATAGTCTTGTCTTTCGGGCTAATTGCAAGGGGAATATGATTGGTGAGATTATCCGGTGCGATCACTACACCCGCTGCGTGCACGCCAAGATGCCTGGGCAATCCTTCAAGAGTTTTGGAATATTCCCAGAGTTCCTTATATATATCTTTACTATTTATCAGTTCACGTAACTTTTCATTTTGGTCATAAGAGCTTTCAAGATATACATCGGGACCTCCCGGGATCATTTTTGCAATTGCATCGACTTCATAGAGAGGAATACTCATTGCACGACCAACATCGCGGATAACCATTTTTGCCCCAAGACTTCCAAGGGTGCCGATCTGGCTGACATTATCCTGTCCATATGTTTTCACGATATAATTAAGCACTTTCGGGCGTGTTTCATTGGAAAAATCCGTATCGATATCAGGCATGCTCACTCGTGCCGGATTGAGGAATCGTTCGAAGAAAAGATTGTATCTGATTGGATCGATCTTGGTAATATCAATGAGGTATGCGACTATACTTCCGGCGGCCGAGCCTCTTCCTGGTCCAACAGTGACTTCCATTTCCCGTGCGGCTTTAATAATATCCCACACAATAAGAAAATAGCTCCCGAATCCCATTTTTTTAATAACTGCAAGTTCATGCTCGATCCGATCTTTTATTTCATCCGTCAACTCATCATATTTTTTCTCAACTCCCTCGTACACAAGCTTTCTTAGAAATTCATATTCGTCAGAATATCCTTCCGGAATCGTGAAGTTTGGAAAGAGGAAACCCTCATAATCGAGTTCGAGATTGCATTTATCAGCTACTTTCAGCGTGTTTTCAATTGCTTCGGGAATATCACTGAAAAGACTCTTCATTTCATTTGGACTGCGGAAATATATCTGATCCGTGGTGAATTTCATCCGGTTGTCATCTTCCAGGATTTTTCCTGTTTGAATACACAGCAATACATCCTGAGCTTTTGCATCGATTTTTTTTATGAAATGACAATCATTTGTCGCCACAAGCGGAGCACCAGTTTCTTTTGATAGTTTCTTAAGTTTTTTTATGAGGTCTTCTTCTTTATCAAGCCCAAGCCGCATAACCTCAAGGTAGAAATTTTCCTTTCCGAAGATCTTCTGATATTTTTCTACAACCGACACTGCTTTATCATATTTGTTTTGAAGGATCATTTGGGATACTTCACCCTGCATACAACCGCTGAGCCCGAGAAGTCCTTCAGAATATTTTGTAAGCAGTTTTTTATCGATTCTTGGTCTGTAGTAATGCCCCTGTATGAAGGCAATACTGGAAAGCTTCATGAGGTTGTGATATCCGGTTTGATCTTTCGCAAGCAAGGTAATGTGATGACGGCGTTGCTGTTTATCCTTTTCAGATAAAATGCTTCCGTTTATGATGTATCCTTCCATTCCGATAATGGGTTTGATGTGATGAGCTTTCGCGGTTTTATAAAAATCGATCGCACCAAACATATTGCCGTGATCCGTCATGGCGAGTGCAGGCATTTGCCATTCGGAAGCCAGCTTCATAAGGTCGGTGATTCGGCTTGCACCATCTAAAAGACTGTACTGAGTATGGTTGTGAAGATGGACAAAGGACACATTTTCTCCTTAAAAATTTTGATTATTCGTAGAGATAAAAAAAAGGCAGTCAAATATTTTCGACTGCCGATGTGATTTTTATATAATTCTGAAAAATTTAGTTCTTTTTTTCGTACACACTCACTTGACGGGTTCTTTTTCTTATCGTGCGAAAACCTGTAAATCGATAGGGCTCGAATTTCACAAAACCATCTATGAGCGCAAATATTGTAAAATCATTACCAAGACCAACATTTTTACCGGGATGGATCTTTGTGCCTTTTTGACGAACGATGATATTTCCCTTTTCGACAAATTCACCTGCATATTTCTTCACACCAAGATATTTTGGATTACTGTCTCTTCCGTTTTGAGTGCTGCCTACACCTTTTTTATGTGCCATGATATCCTCTAATTAATAATTATATCTTTAATCTTTATTTCCGTAAAATCCTGACGATGTCCCTGTTTTCGGCTGTAGCTTTTACGCTTCTTTTTCTTGAAAACAATGATCTTTTTACCTCTTCCATGACCAAGCACTTCAGCGATTACTTTGGCTCCTTTTACAGAAGGTTTGCCAATATGTGTCTTGTTGTCATCATCGAGAAGCAAAAGGGAGTCGATCTCAATCTCAGAGCCGATCTCTTTATTTTCAAGATATGCCACATGAAGGACATCATCTTTTTGAACTTTTTGCTG
>CAYUTH010000221.1:0-3752 GCA_964447485.1 uncultured Candidatus Cloacimonadota bacterium
CCGGATTGTGGTTCCGGTTGTTGTGGGTTCGAGTCCCATCATCCACCCCATTTTTTTCTTGTAACCCACCAACCAATTGCGAGTTAAGCCCCTTTTGAGAAATTCGATAAATTGAAATGTTGGGAAATATGTTGGGGAAAAAGTATATAAAGCACAAAATTGTAGCTGTTTCTTAATGTTATCTTTCATTAGAAAAAAACCTAATATGATCTCTGCAGCAGACAGCATAATCAAAAAAGTAAATAAAGCAGTTTAAACTTCTCTCCTTATTTATAAAAAAGCCGGTGCGTCTTTTGATGTATCGGCTTTTTCGTTTTTCAAATTCCTGCACTAATAACATTAAATATCTGGCTCAATTGTATAATTAAATTCTCTTAATTTATTTCCTCCTGCATTTTTCTTTGTTCCGTCTCCCAAACCTTGTTTTTCATTATCTCGTTTTACTGAGAAATTTACAATTTTAAATCCTTTCAATAACTTCTTTACTTCTGGTATATTATTAATATCATTATCATTTAATGTATCAACATATCCAGGATTTTTACTATCAATTACTCTAAGAACTTTATTAATTTCATCAAACCAACCCATACAAATTCTCCATAATTTATTTTTTTAGTATTTATGCCTTCATCTTACTGTAAGGGAACGACCGAAAAAGTAAAAAATAAAATTATAATTCAATTTAATTGATTTTATAGTTAATAATAGTTATTAATCAACTAATCTTAAAAATTTCACTAGGTCCTTTTAGAAATAATGAAAACTTATTTAGAATATCCCTACCAATTAAAATGTGATCGTTGTCTGATAGGATAGTTTTAATTATAAAATCTCCTAAATTATCAAAAATGATTTTTACTGTATAGACGAAAGTCTTTTTTGTAACTCCATCATACCCACTAGCTAATACTTCATCCACATATCTAAGTTGTAATTGTTGCGCTGCCCATTTTGGGATTACGGTTATATCTGCCCCGGAATCAATCAATGCTAGTGATTTTACGATTTGTCCATATGATACTGGACCAGGTATAGTTAAAGAAACCTCCAAAGCTGGCGCCGGAGGATCAAATTTAACTCTATTATAAGGGTAAACTAATGGTGATTTCTTCTTTGGCATGACTATAAAATCTTAATTCTTGGAGAAGGTATTTTAACTATCTTCTTTTTTGCTCCAACAAATGGCATATAAATAGTCTGGTAACCATATTTTTTATAAACCCGTTGTGCAAGCTTTGAAAAGTCTTTGCCTGAACCAATTACTTTGTTATTAAGAACAGCAATATATCTACCTTCATATTTTCTGAGCAATACTTCTTCATGTTCTTCATAATATTTCTGAGCTAACTCAAGCACATTTATGTCTTCAGGAATAACCGGTTTTTCTATCTCCACTTCTTCTGTCTTTTCTCTAAACAAATATTCTATTGTAGGCATATATACTCCGGGAAAAGTAAAAATAGGGATACTGCCTACCGATCCTACTTGTTGAGAACTATAAATTATATTTTTGCTAAGAATTGTTGTTTCTGCGGTATTCATTTTATTTACCTCACTTTTTCCCAAGCAAAACCTGCCACATTTACATTTACCGCTGGTAAAGGTGGTTGTCCCGGTGCTTGGGGAGTTATAATTTTATTTATACGAATATCGTAATAGAAAGTGTCTTGTGCCTTTATGCTTTCAATATAAGCTGCTCCGTATTTTATATTTTTAGCGTTTTCTTGCCCTAAAATTCCCATTGGATTAAATGGATTAGTCAATTCCATATCTTCAGCATATTTCTCGTATATATTCCATAACATTTTCTCTAATTTATCATTAGGGATAATGACATTAAGCCCTAATTTTTTTGCTTCGTCTCTATAAATAGGATAGTTGTGTATACATATATCGCTAGTAATCTCATTAACAATTTTTTCTATTATTTTTTTATTCCTCTTTTTATCTTTATCCATATGCAAACCCAACAATCTTTCTGATAATATTCTGATCATTCTTTGAGCCCTATATACATTACCTAAAGCTAGTGGATGAAGATGCCTTGGGTCAAGATAAGAATGTTTCGTAAGATTTTCATAAATTTCGGCTAACTTATCTTCTTTTATTTTAATTTTATCCTTTGCAAAAAGAAAATAAGAAGTAATATCTTCAACACTAATAGGAATAAGTGTCTTATTTTCTGGATCTTGTGGATTAAATGGATGTCCGGTAGTAGGATCAACTGGTGTCAATTCAGACAATTTAGTCATTACTATTTCATCAGCTCCGAGGGTTATAAGAGTCCCTGCGCTATTAGCTCTAAAAGGAATCAAGATTCCGAATTTTTTACAATAGCTTCTTATAAGTTTTACTATTCTAATTGGCGCAACCATATCACCACCACGTGTATAAAGTAATAGATCAATATTTTCTCTTTTACCAATTAATTCAAGATGTCTATAAAGTATTGGAATTACATCATCTCCGATTTTTGTAGTAAATTTATCTCTATCGCCAGTAATATAGCAAATTACCGCAGAATTGCGTTCTTTTTCAATTTGTTTAATTGACTCAAACCGCGATAATCGATCTAGTTGTTTTTGTTGTTTATTTGCCATATTTAAACCTCATTTAATTAAAAAAAACTAATAATTAATTAATTTCTTACATTTATCCTGTCAAGAAAATTAACGTTTTGGACTTAATCTTTCTGTGAAGGAAGAAAAAAATGATCATATTTTTTTTGATTTTAAGTTTCTATTAAGATCTCTAATTTCTTTGACTAAATCGTTAAAACTATAAGAAGTAGGAAAAGAATCGAAATATGATTCTTTGAAACAAGTAACAAAATAATATCGTTTTTTATCATTTTTTTTCTTGGACCAACTGATTATTAACTTATGTGGTTTAAAATCAATTAATTTATGATTGGTTAATTTACATTGGCTAAGGTATCAGTCTTTACTTCGTTACGCCTTGACAGGTCAACATTCGTTAGATGGAATTTATAACTGAAATCCATAAAGTATATCTTCTTGATAAGAATAATTTTTAGAAACAATAAAATATCTATCCAGCCCTAAATCTTTTGCACGTAAACCTAATTGTTTATAATGATTCACCGTGGGATTCAATTTTACTTCATAAGCGATTTGTCTTTTGAGAATAAAATCAATTTCAACCCCACTCTTACGCTGGTAATAATGTACTTCTCCTTTGGGTAAAAGGGACTGAAAGATACCATTTTCGAAAATGTGTCCCGCATCAAGTCGCGCAAAATGATTTACCAGACCACAATCACAAACATATATCTTTGGTGCTTTACGAATCTCAGTATCTCGTCCTGTGCTCAAGGGTGAAACTAAGTTGATAAAGAAGGTATCACATAAAAAAGATGTATATCTCATCAGGGTTGGGCGTGAAACCCCGAGCTCTTTTGATATCTTCTGATAATCAAGTTTCGTGCCTATTCGTTGCATCAACAAGAGAATCAAGTTCCGTATAATATCATTTCTTCTGAAATCACCAAGCTCAGCAACCTCAAGATGAAAATAAGAAGAAAAAATATCATCCAAAGATCTTCTTTTCTCATCCCGTGATCCCTTAAGAACAACACCGGGAAAACCACCATATTCAAGATATTCTTCATATTCTGTAGATATCGTAGTATAAAGTGATTGGGGAATATCATCTCCCTGTTCAGGAATGCGTATCGTACTATTTTTGAAGTGCAGGAATTCATAAAAGGAAAGCGGATATAAATGAAA
>CAYUTH010000222.1:0-3734 GCA_964447485.1 uncultured Candidatus Cloacimonadota bacterium
ATCTTCATCCTGATCTTCGAAAGTTTCCTGATCTTCATCGATGTATTCTTCGGGAGCTTTTGCCACGGCAACGCGTGCGGGACGAAGTACTTTGTCATTGAGGATATAACCGCTTTGAATACAATCGAAAATGATATTATCCTCAAAACCTTCTTTAGGAGTGCAAATAATTGCCTGGTGATATTGAGGATCGAATTCTTCGCCAACAGCGTGTATGCGCCTCAGACCATATTTTTTCAGTATGTCTTTGAGCTGGTCGTGAACCATAACAATACCTTTACGAAAGTTTTCCGGAACCTGGTCTGTATCAGCAGATTTCATTGCCATCTCGAGATGCTCGTACACATTGATGAGCTCCAGGAGGAGATCTTTATTGGCATTTTTTATCCAATCGATCCTGTCTTTTTCATTGCGTCTACGGAAGTTTTCGAATTCTGCTGCTGCTCGTAACCATCGGTCTTTATATGAGGTTGCTTCTTCTTGAAGTTTTTCGATTTCATCTTCGAGCATTTCTATTTGCTCTTGTTCATTTTCGATTTTCAAATCCTGTTCCATATCTTTATCTTGTTTCTTTTTAGGCATTTATTTCTCCTATATAAAATATAAACATTTTAACCACGAAATTCGCGAAAGGCACGAAAACAAGAAAATTTAGAAAAATAATAAATTGAATTCACCACAGAGTACACAGAGAGCACAGAGAAAATATTGTAGAAAAATAATATTTTATTTTCTGAATCCGTGTTCATCAGTATAATCAGCGTAATCAGTGTTCTATTCTTTCTTTCGTGTTTTTCGTGTTTCACCATTTTCTCCTCATACCGCACGGAAGGGCATGACCGTTCCTTTTGTCGTCATCTCTGTGATCATACGTGAGGCAAAGCAGATCATAGGGATATTTTCACGATAATCCATACGTTTAGTACCGAGAATTCCTATAAAACCTGGCAGATCCATCACACGATATCTTCCAAAAATAAGAACGAGATCTTTATATTCATCTCCTTTGATCTCATCACCCATGAGGATCGTGTAATCTTCTGTAGCATATTGCTGGAAAATGGTGAGGAAATCCTTCTTATTATCTATGATCTTGAGCAGTTGCACGATCTTTTCCTGTGAATTGAATTCCGGCTGATTTATAAAACCGACCTCTCCTTCAAAGCGGATATTATATTGCTTCACTTGCTGGATTATTTTCCTAATTTCTGACAGTATATCCAACAAAAAAGCTTCCTTTTGAGCATCCAGAATGAGGTCATCAAAAGCAATTTTCTCGATCTTGTGAATGGGTTTACCAGAAATTCTTGTATTGATATAGCGGTTCAGTGCATTGATTTGAGCGTCTGATAGGGAATAAGTGTTTTGAAGAGTAAAAGTCCTTTCAATGCCACCTTCTAAATTTACGACGATGAGGAGTTTGGTGCCTTCGATCTTGAATATCTGGAGAGAGTGCAATATTCCAAGTGAATAATCGGGCTCTGCAATAATGCTGAGTTGACCTGATATCTTTGCAAGAAATCTGTGTACAGCGCTAAGCATTCGGTCAAGACTCTGATAATTCTCAGAAAGGAGCTGCTGCATCAGTTTTATTTTTTGATCCGGAATACTCTTATCAAAATCAATAATATCATTTATGTAGAATTTATATCCTTTTTCCGTAGGCATCCTGCCTGCTGAGGTGTGGAGCTGCTCAATATATCCTTTTTCTGCAAGAACTGCCATTTCATTACGTATCGTTGCAGAGCTCAGATCGAAATCATAATCGTTTGCAAGAACTTTTGAGCCGACTGCTTGTGCATTTTTAAGATATTCAAGAATAATAGCCCGAAGCAGTTTTTTCTGTCGTTCTGATAAAGAAATTTCTAATCGATCTATATTATTTTGCATGATTATTTATCCGACTTTAGCACTTCTTTTCCAGGAGTGCTAATTTTATCTAAAATGTAAGTCGGTCACGCATTATGTCAAAATATTAGTTCGTTTTTTATTTCTTAAAAAATTGACATAGTTTGTGACCGTTTTCGAACATTCACCCTGTATGAAATTGGGCATATCGCTGATTATTTTCAGCATAATAATAAATATATATCTATTCGCAGAAATTCCTGATGAATACTACGATTCTGCTACAGGTCTCACTGGCACTGACCTTAAAAATGCCCTTCATGACATAATTGATAACAATACAAATACAAACTATGATGCTTCATCAAACGGCGCACGCGGGCAGATGTATGCGTATTTTGATAATCATAGCAATACTGTTACATGCGTGTACACAGGTTTCGCTGTAGCTCATACATATGGGACCTTTACCGCACCTGCGGGTATAAATTGCGAACACACCTTTTGCCAGAGCTGGTTCCAGGGTATTCCTGAACAGGCAATCGCAAAAGCGGATGTGCATCACCTGTTTCCGGTAGAAGGAGGAGTAAATTCTTCCCGCAGTAATTATCCTATGGATAATGTTACAACCATATCACATACGTATCACGAAGCAGGTACTTATACCAGCTATCTTGGTACAAATAGCAACGGGGATACTGTATTTGAACCGGCTGATGTTCATAAAGGCGATGCTGCCAGGGCTATGCTCTATTTTTCTGTCCGGTATGAAATGGACCTCACGCAGGGTGATGTGGATATGCTTGCCACACTCATCCAATGGCATACGGATGATCCCATCAGTACTGAGGAAATTAATAGAAATGATGACATATACGATTATCAGGGCAATAGAAATCCATTTATAGATGTACCTGATTATGTTGGTGATATCTGGGGAGACTCTCCTACAGATTTAACCCCGCCGATCATACAAAATATTATTGTCCAATCGACTAGTGAGATTTATATTCATTTCTCGGAATCTGTTGAAGAAACCACTTCGGAAACCACATCAAATTACTCTATTGATAACAGCATTGGAAATCCAACTAATGCGGAACGCGGAGTGAGTAGTAATAATTCGATTGTTGCCCTAACTGTTTCTTCTCTTACAAGAGGAGTAACGTATAACTTAACAATCAACAATATAAAGGACCTCCATAATAATACAATTGAAGCAGATTATCAGAGAAAATTCCAGGTTTTGGAAGCCGGTGATATTGTATTACTTGGAGTAAATACATCCGATCCTGACGATTTTACTTTTCTCACAACGCTTGATATCCTGAATGGAACTCAGGTTACCTTTACCGATAATGGTTGGTATGGAGCAGGAGGATTCAGGGAAAATGAAGGTTGGATGAAATATATTGTTCCTGAGGATATACCTGCTGGGACAATTGTAAATTACTTAGAGAATGAAGATTCAGGCGATTTTTATGATAAAACAGGTAGTTTTGAGTTTTCAACTTCTGGTGATCAACTTCTCATTTTTCAAGGTGACTCAAGCACTCCCCTTTTTGTGTATGGATTGAATATAGAAGGAATTACTGGCTGGCAGGCAGATGCAACTACCTCCAATACATCAGCTTTACCAACTGGATTAACTAACGGCACTACTGCGTGTGCGATAAACGAAGCCAAAAATGTAAAATATTTTGGAAGTACAAGTTTTAGTTCACGAGCACAATGCCTTTCAAATGTGAGTAATTCATCAAACTGGTCGGGAAGTGAGACGCCGTACGATCTCACTACATTCTCTGATTTCACTCTTCCTGTAGAACTAAGCTCCTTTACTGCTCAATATATTAATAATGTGCCTACCATTTACTGGTCAACCCAAT
>CAYUTH010000223.1:0-3708 GCA_964447485.1 uncultured Candidatus Cloacimonadota bacterium
GTAGTATAATTATTGTATTATAAATATTATAATTATTAAATTAAGATTAAGGAGTTATAATGTCAAAATCACGATTAATAGATGTGCCTATAGAAAGAGGAGAAGACGAATCTCTCGGTGTTTACATGTATGCCGAAATTCTTGCTCGTTTCATTATGAGTTGTGAAACACCTATAACAATTGGAATACAAGGGGACTGGGGGATTGGTAAAACAAGTATGCTTAATATGGTAAGGGAATTGCTGGAACCAAAGAAGGGTAGGAAGTCAAAATATCATATTATATATTTTAATACATGGCAATATTCACAATTCAATCAGGAACAATTTCTTAGTATTTCAATATTAAAGGGAATTATGGAAGAAGTAAAAAATCTTGAAAGCTTTAAAGAATCACGTAAAGATGAAAAGGTAAAAAATGCTATAAAAGATTTTGGGAGTTTCATAGCAAAACTGGGGAACCAAGTAATTAAAGAGCATACTGGTGTTGATATTAAAGGAACACTGGAAGATGAAAATTCAATAAAAATTTTAGATGACGATCTTGTAATAAAAATAAGACAGATGAAGGAAAAGTTTAGTGATTTAGTTAAAATTTTAGTACCAAATGAAACAGATAGACTTATAATCATGATTGATGACCTTGATAGGATAAAACCTGTTAGAGCGTTAGAATTTTTAGAAGCAATAAAAAATTTTCTAGATGTAGAATCATGTATATTTATGATGGCTGTGGATTATTCTGTAATTCAGAGCGGTATGGTTGAGAAATTAGGGCGCACAGCACAAGAACTTCAGGGAAAATCATACTTCGACAAGATAATACAGGTACCATTCACAATGCCCTCAAGTTCATACATGACTGATAAATATATAATGTCATTACTTGGATGGAACTTCTCAATAAAAGAAAAGGAATATAATCAAATAGAAGGCGAACAGCGGGATCAATATTTTCTTAAGGTAAGGGCAAAAAACATTAGCAAAGAGGACATAGAATTCTTCACGAACATAACAGAACTAACAGTTGGAAAGAATCCAAGAAGCATTAAAAGAGCTGTAAATTATGCTAACTTGTTGAGAATGGTAGTGCAATCCCAAAGGTCACAAAAACGAATAGAAGGATCAAGAAATGAATGGACTATATGGGATGCAAAAATACTTTACCCTTTAAGTTGCATGCAACTTGCCTGGCCAGAGCTTTTCATTTATTTTTCTAACGAACCCAACATTAGTACATTAGCACAGTTGCAGGACTTCGATTTTATCGAAAAATTAAAAGGAATAAAAAGTATATTCAAGCGTGTATATAACCCGGAGGAAACTATGAGCAATATTACGGGATTTATTGATGAGTATATTGCACTGATAGACCAGGATGGAGATGGTAAGATAAGTATTGAGGAGTTTAAACCGATACGAAAAATGATGGATGAGGCAAATCTGACTGCAGCAAAAATAAGAAGTATGGAAGATGACTTAAAAAAACTAGAGAAAATGATCATAAAAAACATGGGAGAAAAGAAAGATAATAATTTGGCGAAAAAAGTAATTGGGCTTTTTAGGGACGAAAAGTCATTATGGAATAATAGAAAAAATTTTAATTTACTTAGCGCCGGAAAAAAATTCTTTAATATAACATGGTGTAAAAAACAGGTTGGTTCATTTGTTTCTACACAAAGAGAACCAGCACAAATATATCTTAAGGGAAGCTGGGATAAATACAATGATAGTGTTTTAGCGGAAGCTAAACCATATATGAGTGATGTACAGAATATTGGGCATTACGGAACAGGTGACATACTAGTAAAAATAGAAGAAATTGCGAAAAGAAAAGACGGGATTGGATTGATGAATAGTATATTTAAAGAAATGCAGAATCAGTTGTTTCAGTTATTAAATTAATAAAGGTTTTAAGATAATGATTAATGAACTGATTGATAAGATAAAAGATCAAATGAACTATAGAACAAGACAGAGGGATTTTAATGATATTAAGAAGAACCATAAAGAAGTATATGATTTAATATTAAAATATTTCGATGACAAAGAATCAATGGATAGAAAAGTTAGAAAAGAAATTGAAAAACTAGTTAATGTTTTAGGGTTAGAAATTAAAAAAGAAAAATGAAATTTATTAAATTTAAAGAAGGAATTAACTGTGCGAAAAATGAAAACATATATTATTGGAGAAAAAATGGATATTAAATTCGGGAAAAAAGTATATATACGAAATGCTGGAAAAGATGAATACTGGTTACAAGACATGATTTATGATGACCCCTCAATTTTAGGCTTAGGAAAATTACAACCAGTTAATAAAGAGAAAAAACAGTCATCAGGTGGTAGATTAGATATTTTATTAAAAGATCCCGAAGATAATTCGATGTATGAAGTTGAGGTTATGTTAGGAGAGACAGATCCATCACATATTATTAGAACGATTGAGTACTGGGATAATGAAAAAAGAAAATACCCACAACGACAGCATTTTGCAGTATTAATAGCAGAAGCATTTGACAGAAGGTATTTTAATATAGTTCAAATTTTAAGTTTAAATATACCAATGATAGCAATACAGGCAGATTTATTAGCAGCAAAAGATGAGTATATAATGAATTTTACAAAAATGCTTGATATATATGTAGAACCTGAAGATGATGAAGTTGTGAAAATTGTTAATGAATCATCATGGGCAGAAAAATCAAAATGGACTTTAGATACCGTAAAAGAATTTTGTAAGTTGTTAATATGTGAAAATAAGCTAAATTTTACGCAAAGTTATATTAGTGTTGTTATAAATGGAAGGAATGCTTTTTATTTTGATAAACGAACACAACCTACTTCAATACTATGGTTTAATGTTAAAGATGATGAAAAAGTGGAATCTATAAAAAAAATATATGATGATACTGGAATAGTTTATAATTACAATAGATATAAAGATTTTGTTTTAAATATTGATATTGAAATGATAAAAAAATATATAGAAGTATTTAAAAAAATTAACGAAATAAGATTTCATAATGAAGTAACCGATGAATAAGTTGAGATATTTTAAAAAAACAAAATAGCACTTTAGATACTTGGATAACTAGTATCAGGTAATTTTAACAAACATCTATTACTGAGATGAAAACTACTGGGTATCTACTTTCAAAAAACAAGATTTAGAAACACAGATAGATCCGGGTGGTTTGGATTGTGGAAGTTCGGTATAGATTATGGTTTCATTGGAGATTTAATAACCTTAGGTCCTGCTAGTGAAAGCTCATCAAGTGGATTCAAACCTTCAATATGTCCCAACATTTCATTAGGCGGCGGGTATAGTTTTAAAATAGCGAAGGATTCATATTTTCGAATCACTAGTGATATTGGATTTAAATTACTTCTTGCAAGTCTAACCTTTTCTTTTGTGTTTTAAAATATTAAAAACTCATTCCAGACGAATTATCACGTTCTGCGAGTTTATAATTGTGATATTTTGAACAAATTTATAAATTACTTGATTAAAAATTTATCCCTTACAAATGTTTAACAAATATTTTTAAATTTATAATAAATAAAATATATACATGACAGGAGGAAAGGTGAAAATAAAAAAAATCATCTTATCTGTATTTGTATTTTCCATCACTCTTCAACTCCTTTTCTGTTCATCGGCAGCAGTTGCCGGCAAGAATGAACCCGAAGAAGGAGTCCGCGTTGC
>CAYUTH010000224.1:0-3688 GCA_964447485.1 uncultured Candidatus Cloacimonadota bacterium
AATAGAAGATGAGGTTACATAAACCATGAAAATTAAAGCTGTAAAAAGAGAAACAGGAAAAAAAGCTGCCAAGCTGGTGCGCAGCGAAAATAAAATTCCATCAGTTTTGTACGGAGGTGGTATGGAATCCGTGCCCCTTGAAATTGACTATAAGGATTTCTATCATTATTATAAAGAAAGTCTCGGTCATCAAAACTTTGTTTTCCTTCAAATAGGAAAAAAAGAGTACCGGTGCCTTGTACGTGATATGCAGATTGATCCGGTCACAAGAGCGATCGTTCATCTCGACTTTCAGGAAATTACTGCAGGACATAGTCTTGACGTTGAAATACCCGTCGTAACGATCGGGGACGCACCCGGAATCAAGGAAGGCGGCATGCTTGATGCTGGAATTCGTGACCTTCAAATCCGCTGTATGCCCAAAGATCTTCCGGATGTTATTGAGATCGATGTATCCGAACTTCAGATCGGTGATTCAATTCATATAGAAGATGTTCAGGAAAAATATCCTGATATTGAATTCCTCCAGCCGTCAAATACAACCCTGGTTTCAATATTGGCTCCTAAGATGGAAGTTGAAGAAGCTGAAGAAGAGCTTGAAGGTGAAGAAGGCGCTGAAGAAAAAAGTGATGAAGCTGCTGAGAAAGAATCAGCAGAATAAAAAAGAACTATATACGTGAAATTAATTGTCGGGCTTGGAAATCCGGGACCTGAGTATGAATCCACGCGGCATAATATCGGATTTATGATACTTGATGCCGTTTGTGAAAAATTAAAGGTTCCTCCATTCAAGAAATTCAAGAAATATCTTCTCGCCCGAAAAGATGAGTGGCTTTTTCTTAAAGCTCTCACCTATATGAATCTTTCCGGACAGGCAGTGTCGTCTGTCATGAAAGAATTCGATATAAAAAAAAGTGATCTTTTAATAATATTAGATGATGTGCATATACCGCTGGGAAAGATAAGAATTCGCCGCAGGGGTTCAGATGCCGGACATAACGGACTAAAATCTGTGATCGAATTTTTGGACTCTGAAAATTTTCCCCGAATGCGTGTGGGTATTCTCCCGGAACATTATGGATCAGCTTCCGAGCTTACAATGCCCCTGGAAGAATTCGTGCTGATGAACTTTCTGGAAGAAGAAAGCAAATGTGTTCAGGAAATCATTCCTGCAGCGGTAGAACTGACATCATATTTTATATATCAAAATTATGAAAAAATGAGCGCTGCATATAGCAGACTCTGTTCCTTATCCGTGGAATGACGGATTGCCTTCCGCTTAAGCGGAAAATAAAACCGAAAGGAATGCTATGAAAAAATCCTACGAATCGATGATCGTCATCAAACCTCTTTCTGAAGAAGAAACAAACAAGACAATCGAAATAGTCAAAAATTTTCTTGCAGAACGCGAAGCTGAAATTGGCAATGTGAACATCTGGGGATTACGCAGACTTGCCTATGAGATTGAAAAACAATCCGAGGGCTATTATGTAATTCTGTACTTCTCCCTTGAACCAAATCACATAGATGCTCTTGAAAATTTATATCGCCTGAACGAAAATATCATAAGATTTAACGTCATTAAAAAAGAAAAAGATTAAAAAAACCCTTTGCTTTCTAAATTGTTGTAAAATACAATTTAGAGGAGGGAGGAGACCAAAATGGCAAAAAAACTTAATCTGCCGAGAATTAACAATGTTATCGTCTCCGGACGATTAACACGGGATGTCGAACTTCGTTATACCGGCTCTGGGACACCAGTTGCCTCGATGAGCATCGCTGTTGACAGGGTCTATCGTGATTCTGACAACAACTGGCAAACCGAAACGAGTTTCTTTCGTATCGTTGCCTGGGCTCGCCTTGCAGAACGTGCTTCCGAGATGCTCTCAAAGGGCTCTCCTGTCATTATTGAAGGTACTCTTCAATCACGAACATGGCAGGACAAAGAGGAGAATACGCGCACTACTGTAGAAATAACTGCAAATAGGATCCAGAACCTCGAAAGAGAAGCTCAGGAAAGCGACCATGATCAAAAAAGCGTTCCTGAAGACAAGGAAGCCGAAGACGATATTCCCTTCTAAACAAGATTGGAGATCTAACAGAAAATGAGATACCAGAAAAAAAACATGCGAAAAAGATATTGCAAATTCTGCAAATATCCCGACACTGAAATTGATTACAAAAACACAGATGTCTTACGCAAATACATCATTGAGTCAGGAAAAATCATACCCAGAAAGATCACAGGTACATGCAGTAAACACCAAAGAAAACTTGCTCGTGAAATTAAAAGAGCCCGTCAAATGTCTCTTCTACCCTATATCGGCTAAGAATATCTAATACTGATGATCCTCTACTGCGTTCTTATAGCGGTTGTTGCGCTCTTTTCCAGGTTCTTTGCGCTCCTTATTGCTGTCCCCTTTGTCACAAAATTGATTTTTGCAGCAGATGGGCAGGAGATTCCGGGTGCTTCGAGATCTCCTGCTCTTCTCCGCTACCTGGGAATCTTTACAGCGATTTGCGCGCTGCTTGTTATTTTTAAGCTGCTTCCATTGTTGCAGGCACTGGAAATATGGATAAGTGTCGGTGCAAGTCCTGTAGTATTTGCTTCTGCACTTCACCGCTTTAAAAAGTACGAATCCGCTTTTCTTACTGCGCTCGTTCCCGGCGTGCTTTTCATTGGTCTAAAGAACCTTCTTTTCTTTCCTTATATAAAGCTCCTGGCTGAAGAAAGCAATCAACTCTTTATGAGCAGTATCGAAAGTGTTTTTTCGCCTGAAATGATGGAATCAATGTATCCGACGCTTGAATCAATGAAAAATATTATGATATACGGTAACGCGTCATTATGGATGATAAGTATTGTGGTCGGCATCTTTGCGGGTGCACTTATTTTTTCGAAACGAAGCTCTTTCAAATGGCATTTCAACACGATCAAATTTCCCTATTATATTCAATCGGGAATCGCCCTTGGATTGATCCTATTCATTTTCAAATTTAGAATTATCAGCTATAATGTGTTATTTATTTTCGGGCTTCTGTATCTGATTCAGGGTTATTCAGTTCTATATTGTTATGTAGAATCAATGATGAAGCGGAGTAAATTCCTTGGAATTGTTATGATGATCGTTCCGCTATTCAGTTATATATTATTACTTGTTATTACAGTTGCAGGTCTTCTTGACAACTGGTTACCATTACGAAAATTTGCATATCATAGAGGAGATATAGAATGAAGATTATTTTAAAGAAAAATGTAGAGAGTCTTGGCACTGTCGGCGATGTCGTAAAGGTGGCTGACGGCTATGCCCGTAACTTCCTTTTCCCAAAAGGTTTCGCGATACAGGCAACAGACAAAAATAAAAAGTTCATCGAAAAATTTAAAGAGGAAGAAGAAAAGCGCCTTGCTGAAGAACTGAAAATTGCTGAGATGATCATCAAACAGATTGAGAAAACATCTCTGCTTTTCACCCGTCTTGCAGACGAAAATGGGCATCTTTACGGATCTGTGAACGAGCATGATATCGTGGAGAAACTCAAGGAAAAAGAATTAATTATTGACAAACACAACGTGAAAATAGAACAACATATTAAAGAGCTTGGTGACCATGAAGTAACCATCGAGCTCAAAGGCGATATAAAAGGAACCTTGAAAATCAAGGTTGAAAAAGAAGAGAAAGAGTAAAAT
>CAYUTH010000225.1:0-3684 GCA_964447485.1 uncultured Candidatus Cloacimonadota bacterium
TATTATCAGAATAATCAATGAGATTTATGTGTCTACTTTTTTGTTGCAAGTGCACTTCATATAAATCAAAATCTCGATCTGAAAAGAGATGTTGATGCAAGTTAAAAGGATTTGATGGTGCGATCCTATCTGCAACAGTATCAATCTCTTTCAATTGCTCTTCAGGAAGGGCCCACCCAGCATCAGAATATCGTCTGTGTTTTGTAGTAAATTTCACTAAATGATTCCATAGAAACCTGCGCTGATCTTCTGGAAGTTTTATTACTTCTTCGGATGATAATATTGGAATTAAACGGTTATGAAATGGTTTAGGAAGTTGGTTTGATATATCTAGCAATGTTACAAGTTTATTAATGTCATATCCTGCAATTGAAATTGCCAGATCAGCATAATTTAGTACCTGTTGCAAGTATTCACTCTTAGGTACTCTCTCTTTCCATTCTTCTGGAATCACATTTCGCCACGATGATTTATAAGAACCTGAGGAAGTTTGAGAGCGACCAGGTAATAAATTGATTATCAATTCCCAACCAATAGTAGGATATTCAGTTAGAATAGTCTGAACTGTAACTTTACGTTTATCAATAGACGCAATTGTTTGGGGAAGCCATGGAAGTAATATAGTTGACAAGGAATTTGCCGGACGATTTGCCCATTGGCCTCCCGGATCACGACTTGCAAGTCCTGCCAGTAAAACGCACACTTGTACAAGGTAACTTTCATCCCATGCTAATGCTTCAAGTGCCCAAAGCAATCCAGTTATATAGTTGCTCCCAAAAATACCTCTTCCTTCTTCATGGAATAGGTGGTCAAAAGGACATGGAGATGATACCAATCCGCCTTCTACAGCATTCAAAAACTCTTCAGGAGCAGATTCAGCCAAAGTAGGTAATAAAAGATCCAAACTACCCCATCTAATCCAATCAGCATTAGCAAGAAGTTCACGAATTACTAATATAACGGTATTTTCAATTTTACCTTGAGAACAGTGCTCAAAGATGCTTGTATTATTACCAAGAATAGCTAATCCCTCAGATAAACCTTTTCTTAAAGTTGGGGAATAGGTCAGTTCTTTTCCATAGGCTCTTGCAGCATAGCGATCTTCAGGAGGAAGTTCAAAAGCAGGGTCTTTTTCAGACAGCACTGGTACAATAATTGATTTGAATGTATCCAGATGTTGATCAAATATCTTTGATTTCAATGTATTCATTAGCTCAATACGATTTGAAATCTTCCATATCCCGTTCTTTAAAGATAAAGGACTACTTGGAGTATCTAATATTGCTCTAATATGTTGAATCCAATCATCATAACTTGATCTAAGCAATTTAGATAGCACTTCAATATCAGATTTGTTTCCTTCATCCCATCTACCAACCAAATTCAACAATGCAAGCTCAGTGGCATATTGATGATTATCCAATCCATTAACTTCAATGTCTTGCTGTATGGCTGTCAATTCTACTGGAATTTCAGTAGTAATTCGATGTCTAAAAACATCAATCAAATCCTCTGGTAAATTATCAACTGTTATTGTTCCCGCATTCTGATTTCTTGATTGCACCACATTTACAATCTTTGGCCAGATCCAGCCTGGATATTGTTGATTGAATTGTGAAATATGTGAATGTAGTAACGATAATACTACACCATGTTCATTTCCTAAATCATAACTAAGTATATAAAAATGGTTAAGAAATGTATACAATTTATCTTCTGATACATCAACTCCGCTATTTGCAGTCTTTAAATGATTTCTTATCACATCTAGCTTTTCACTGCTTTGTGAAGGACTGAAATTGGTTTGTTGCACATATCTTAGAAATTCGTCTACATCATTAGTAACTTTTGCCTGGTTAAGCAACCATTGAACATTACGGTTATCAGTGGCACTCATTGGACCAGTAATAAGTGCAATAATATCCTTTTGCTTTGTAAAGATATCAGGATTATTATAATCCTTCCATGCTGCATGGATTACCTTGCAAAATTGGTCACTTTTTAGTGTTATTGGTATAGAGTATTTAATTTGCCCAAGCAGTTTTCGCTGATCTTTTGTTTCCTTATCTTCAACTGTAATAATTAGATCATCTGTTTCATATCCTTCTACTTTTCCCTGTAATTTGATCTTATTAATCGGCCAACAGGGTAAACAGGGAGCAAAGCCACCACTAAGCATTAACACAACAAAGGATGCTTGTACTTCTGCTTCAAAGTGAAACCCTCCTCCACCAGTTGCAAAAGGACTACTAAGTTGGGTGGTTTTATGGGTCATAGGCCAGCCTCTTTAAGTAATGCTTCCACATCCGGCACCCGCAACTCACCGGAGATGAGTTTGGGGAGAAGAGCATCTCGTTGTTGTTTCAGCACCTTGATTTCACAAAGGTTTGTATGTATTAATCGTAGAAACGAATCAACAGATTTGTCAAACTGTTGAGTAATCTCTGGGCCCGTATCAATACTAATTATTGATTTAAAGGTATCTCGTGTAATTGTATTAAATACAGAGCCGTGTCCAGAGCGTTGTAAATCTGAAACCTGTTTTCGTATGAGGAAATAAGTAAAGTACGAACCTCGTCCATTTATCCCAGCAATTCCATAACAGGACTGGTTCATCGCCATTGGAGTACCAACAAGTGCGCACTTGCCAACGGTACCTCTTGCACTAATTATTGTTGTGCCAAATGGAAGTATCTTTGTTGATGAGTTTTGCAGACCCGAGCGAGTAATATGCTTTTCAGTATTAATTACGAACACGTCAGAACTATCAGGTGCATCTACCACGGAGAACCATGGAATATCACCATTCCAATATTCAACCTTGCTGGTTTTAGGTGTTCCGCCTCCAATCAATTCGATGAGTTCGGCTAATTGTACTGGTTTCCACCCCTTCGGCACCAGCCCCAATTCCGACTGCTCAAAACTGTCCGGGAAGAGGTGGTCAATCTCAGCCGGCAGACCGGTATCACGGCCTTCCATCTTGGCTTTGACGGGATCGAAATCCACAAACCAACTCTTGAAGATCGCCTGGGCCATGGCTTCCAGGGTCTGGTTCATCTGGCGGTTCAGTTCGATCTTGTCATCCAGCGAACCGAGTATGTGGGCGATAGCGCGTTGCTCGGAGAGAGGGGGGAGTGGGATCTCAATTCTATTAATATCACGTATTGGTAATTGCGGTTGAGCACTACCAGTTCTAAGACTCTGAACTTGATTCATAAACAAATTAGACCTAATAAATAGATAAAGAAACCGTGGTAGAAGTCTATGGGTATTAGCTCTAAAAATCACCATTCCAGAATTAATGCGAATGTTATCAAATGAAATACTGTCATCATAATAAGCACCGTTTCCGACTGTTCCTCTTGTTGTAAGCACAACATCATGTCGTTGTAATTTACCTTTGTGTAAAGATAAGTCTTTGTCTTCACTTATAAATGAACATTGAGAGAAATTGAATCCATCTTGAGTCACATTTCCAGCATTAAGGAAAAGGCAATAACCAGCCTCAATAAATTCATGTTGTTTAGGATAATTCTTTCCTCTATCACCATCAATAATATCTAATGGAGCATCGATAAACTTTAAAGAAGTCCACTCAATCCCCATAGCCCGGCGCCTTCTGTTGGGGTGGGTAGTTGAATTGTCCAACAAACTGTTGGATAATTGTAAATTGTCGTGACACTG
>CAYUTH010000226.1:0-546 GCA_964447485.1 uncultured Candidatus Cloacimonadota bacterium
ACAATACCATTGCTCGCCAGTTCCGGAAGGAAGCATGGATTCTACAAGCTGTTTTACATCATTTGAAGTATGATCATAAACCTCTTCGAAAGCGATTATTTCAGGATCAATCGCTGAGAGGATGCGATCGAAATTATCATAAAGTGAAGGTTCAAAAATATGACTTGAGAGAACATTATACGCCATTGCACGAAAATCTGAAGATACCGTTTTTTTGAGTGAAATAGGATCGATCGGCGGCAAAGTTGAATTGTCAAAGCTGTAGGATACAATATCACCAATATTTGGAAGATAGTCATTTCCGGGCCCGTCATCGTGGAATGCTATTCTGAATGAATTCAGCGGGAAGAGCTGCTGCCCGAATAATGATATCGTGCGGTCGATTGCAATTTCAAACCTGTCCGAGGTCACGGTCGGTGCAGTGATGAGCCCAATATATTGATGGTAAATTGTATAGCGCGAAGTATACACTCCCTGCCTGTTGCCGAATATCCATTTTACTTCTGCGCCGATGCCATTGAATGGAATGCCGGTGCTTGCATTGTT
>CAYUTH010000226.1:556-2802 GCA_964447485.1 uncultured Candidatus Cloacimonadota bacterium
CTCACCGATTTCAATATAAATATATACAAATCTATCGTCATTTGCAGCTTTCAGCACACCAAAGTCTATATCTCCGGACTGTTGATCCCCAGTTGGATCTTCATAAAGAACGGGAATATCATCCCAATCCGAGAAATTGCCATCCATCCAGATACGCGCTGCCTGGCTGTTTGTGTAATTTGTTCCTGCAAAAATGAAAGAAGAAAAGTTGAGCAATACTAACAAAACAAGAACAGTAATAAAAATTCTTTTCATGCTTATCTCCAATAAAAATACTAATGAATGTTTACTTACTATGAAGAAAAATTGTCAAAGTTTAGCGATTATAATAATGAAAATGCCACACCTTGTTGTAACTCAGTGTGGCATAAAATAGATATGCAGTTCATGTCATACTATGATATACTCCACATGACACGTCATATTGTTTAAGTTATTTTTTCTTTCATAAACTATTACGCATCCATAATAACAGCCGGTTGGAATTCATCGAATGGTTGATTGTTGTAATCCATGCATACGTAAATTTTCTTGGTTGCTTCGTGGAGCAGGAGAAGATTCCCATCCATCAATTTGGGGTCGACAGCAGTTGTCATGTCCTCACCTTCCACAAACAGTTTAAATCTATTCGCTTCCGGTTTCATCCAGACTGCGTGTGTGTTTGTGGGAAGTGATTTTGGTATGTAAAGCACGAAAAGTTCAGTATTTTTAAAATCAATCAATAAAAAATGCGCTTCAAGATCCGGAATATACACGATCACATCATCAGAACAGTAACTGGCTTTTAGGTCATCACCTCCAACATAAATTCCTTTGTCATAAAATCGATACAATCCTTCATCTGATATTCTCGACCAGAGTTTGTCACCTTCAATATCATAAATATCTGCAGAATATAACGTATAAAGTGGTGCATTTTCCCAATCCGGAAACACATACCAACAGGGATTTTCTTTATCGTATAATAATAAGTCATCACCATTATACGCTGAATTCATATTGGGAGCTACCGGTTTACCTGCAATGTAGAAATGAAAACTTTCTTCCTCGACCTTGAACCATAGTGTTTCGTTCGGCATCTCTAGACATAGGGGAATGAGCAGTTCATCATCAACCGGATTCTCGCTATATTTCAGAAGATGATAATCCTCATCTTCAGCAACCCATATACACAGGTCGTCATTTATCCAGAATGATTCGGTGTTACTGCTGACATTTTCTCCTTCATAGAAACAGTAATATGTTTTTAATTCGTCCACAGAAATACACGCCACACCATCGAGCGCAAAATATCCAATAACATCCTGTAATTCATTTTCCGGGACTTTGTCAATTCCCTTCAACAGAAAATAAATACTCACTTCAGGATCGTAAATTACCATCCTGCCTTCTCCGATATCCTCAACAGTCACCCTTTCTGAAATATCCTCTTCCTGGAATATCAAGCTGAAGGACTCTCTGTTATTATAAACTTTCCATTGTGCAGGAATCGCATTCTCATCCGGGGAAGGTTCTTCTTTCTTTTTTGATTTTTTCGAGAAAAGTGCCATACATCATCCTTTCTGAATATTGAGTAATATAGATAGTGAATGTTCGGTTGCCCTGTATCGTGTCAATGAATTTTTGTAAAATCAGGGGTTATCTATTTGATTAATCCTTCTTTTGTTTCATCGTATAATTTTTTTTTGTATTTATTCTTAATTTTCAAATCGGGTACTCATTCCACAATCTCCCAATGCCCGCCTTTAGGGGGACCAACTCTTTTTAAGAAATCTTTTTGTTTTAATTTGGTTATTTGTTTTTGAATTGCAGATTGATTAATATTTAATATTTCTGATAATTGCTTCCGGGAAATATCTCTATTTTGACTGATCAAATACATAATTTCTTTCTGACGTTCTGTTAATTCCGACCACCTTTTCTGACCACTTCTTTCTTTTTTTGTTATCGTTATATATTCTTTACTTTGCTTGAATACAATATAAAAGTGTGTGTCAGTATATTCTATTTCAGGATAGGGAGAATTTATTGTTTTATTCATTTTTCTCCCAATCTTCTTTCCATTTCAATAAGTTCCCTTTCTCTGGATATTTCTCTTTCCAGTTCTTCTTCAGTTGGTAAATATAGTTTATATTTTGAAGTAAATATCTGCTTATTGTCTTCAAGTAAAGTATATTTTACCAATGTTTCGTTTTTATCGTAGGTTTCTGAAATATTTCTTCTGTAACCAGAATTAAGTATATTAA
>CAYUTH010000226.1:2822-3673 GCA_964447485.1 uncultured Candidatus Cloacimonadota bacterium
TCTCGATATGCTTTTCAAAATCTTGTTCTAAGTAATTTTTTGTCATACAAATTCAAATAAATTATTGTTTTGGTTTGAGATTAATCTCTAACACATTATCCAAATGAATCAAGTCAAGTGGAATATTCGGATATTTTTTTTCAAAATATCTATATTTTGATGGATTAAATGCTTTTTTTGAGTATTTAACTTCATAAGCCCTTGATTCCTGAATGATAAAATCAACTTCTTGTTTTTTTTGAGTTCTCCAAAAACGGATATCATCAACGGAATAAAAATCATACAATCGTCTAAATACAAAATTTTCGAGAAGTTCGCCTTTATCAATCCTCAATGCAATTGGTTTAAAATTTCCGACAAAATAATTTCTCAGACCCAGATCATTTAAATATATCTTGGGCATCTTCCTTAGTTCTTTTTCTACATTTCTATAAAAGGGTAAAATTTTTGTTATATGAAAAGAACTTTCCATAAGTTCTACATAAGTATTAATAGTCTGGTATTTTATTTTAAGATTTGTAGCAATGCTACTTGAATTAAAAAGTCCGCTTCTCGAAGATAATATCTTGAAAATTTTCATATATAAATCAGGAAATTTAAGTTTAGATTCAATGGCATCTTTTTTGATATAAGAATCTGCAATTTCCTGTAAAATTATTTTTTTTTCTGACAGTTCTTCTTCCATTACAACCTCTGGAAAACCGCCAAATAATAAATATTCATTGAGCCATTTCTGTAATTCTGATTTATACATTTCAGGTATTGATCCAGAATTAATAAAGGGGGCAATTTCACTCCTATTCTTAAATATTAAAAATTCTTCAAAAGTTAAAGTTGGTAATATAAAAATA
>CAYUTH010000227.1:0-3659 GCA_964447485.1 uncultured Candidatus Cloacimonadota bacterium
ATCCTTCATATCAGGAAGATTATACATGATGTCCTTCATAACATTTTCCATTATCGCTCTCAATCCCCGCGCTCCGGACTGCCGTTTTGTTGCAATGTCTGCAATCGCATCAAGGGCTTCAACCTCAAATTCAAGGTCAACATCTTCCAGATCGAATAATGCCTGATATTGCTTGATGAGAGCATTCTTTGGTTCTGTAAGTATTCTCACCAGCGCATCTTTATCAAGTTCGGAAAGTGAGGTATTCACAGGAAGCCTGCCTATCAATTCAGGAACCAATCCATATTTTAACAAATCCTGTGGCTGCACCTTGCTGAGGATTTCACTCCTTCTGTCTTCATAAAGACCAAGAAGCTCAGAACCAAAACCAACAGTCTTTTTATTTATTCTTCTCTCTATTATCTTCTCCAGTTCATTGAAAGCCCCGCCAACAATGAACAAAATATTCTTCGTGTTGATCTCAATAAACTCCTGATGCGGATGCTTTCTTCCACCTTTTGGCGGCACATTTACTTTTTCTCCTTCGAGGAGTTTCAAGAGTGCCTGCTGTACGCCTTCTCCGGATACATCTCGTGTAATAGAAGGAGCTTCGGATTTACGGGCAATCTTATCGATCTCATCCAAATATATAATGCCTCGCTCAGTTTTTTCAATATCATAATCTGCAGCTTGGAGTAGTCTGACTAGTATATTCTCTACATCTTCTCCAACGTAACCGGCTTCTGTGAGGGTAGTTGCATCTGAAATCGCAAAGGGAACTTTAAGAAAACGTGCAAGTGTCTGCGCAATAAGAGTTTTTCCTGTGCCTGTGGGACCGATCATGATAATATTACTTTTCTCGAGTTCAACATCTTTAATATAACGCTGCTTAAAAATTCTCTTATAATGATTGTACACAGCCACTGAAATTGTTTTCTTGGCATTTTCCTGTCCAATCACATACTCATCGAGATATTCTTTGATCTCTCGTGGAGTCGGCAGTTCAAAATTATCATCAACTTTTTTCTCGCGTTCCTTCTCCAGGATCGTGTTGCAGATGGTGATACATGTATCACAGATGTTGCCGTCAACGCCGCGCACAAGTTTGTTAACCTGATCACGGGTTTTCCCGCAAAAGGAACATTTTTGCTCTTCCATATTACTTCCTTTGAGTTATAACCTCGTCAATAATACCATATTTGAGGGCTTCTTTTGCATCCATGAAGAAGTTTCTATCGGAGTCTTTTTCGATCTTGCCGATTTTTTGACCGGTATGTTTACTTAATATCTGATTGATGCGCTCTTTGATCTTAATAATCTCTTTTGCATGAATTTCTATATCCGTTGCCTGTCCCTGTACTCCACCAAGTGGTTGATGGATCATAATCCGCGAATTGGGCAATGCGGAACGTTTTCCATGAGCACCTGCAGCGAGCAGAAGCGCTCCCATACTTGCAGCTTGTCCCAGACATATAGTGCAAATATCCGGCTTGATATACTGCATAGTATCATAGATCGCCAATCCGGATGTGACTACACCCCCTGGAGAATTGATGTACATATATATATCGTTTTTCGGATTTTCTGCTTCAAGGTGCAGAAGCTGAGCAATGATAATGTTCGCCATATCATCATTCATTGCTGAGCCCACAAATACAATACGATCTTTTAAAAGACGGGAATAAATATCATAAGCTCTTTCGACTTTTCCCGTTTGCTCAATGACCATTGGAATCAGCATTATTTTTCCTCTTTTTTATTTTCTTTCTTCTCAGTTTTCTCTTTTGTCGGTTTTTTAAATTCAACCGTGCTTTCAATATTTTTCATGATCTTATCACTTATAAGATTCTCTTTTATTTCTTCTTTATTGATCTGCTTCTTGTAGAGTTCCTTGTACTTTTCTATGTCCATGCCCATTTTCTCGGCTGACAGCTTGATCTCATTTTCAACTTCTTCATCAGTTACATCGACTTTTTCAAGCTCTTTCAATTTATTCATTACATAATATATGCGGATTTCATTTTCTGCATAACTTTTATACACAATTTTCATTTGTGCAAGAGCTTCAGTATTGAGATTTTTCTGCTGTTGAGCATACTTTTTCATCATTTCTTCAGCATAGTTATCTACAAAGGATTCAGGTACTTCAAAGGGATTTTTCTCAATTATTTTCTGCAGGATCAGGGATTTGATCTGTCCACTATTTCTTTGTAAGATCTGCTCGCTTATATCTTTTTTTATTTCATCCTTTAGTGCTTTAAGAGAATCAAACTCCCCGATTTCTTTTGCGAAATCATCATTCAGTTCCGGAAGTTCAACCTTCTTCACTTCGTTTATCTTGAGCAGCATTTCCTTTTTTTCGGATTTATCTTTTTCATCCAGAGGACCAAGCTCCACTGTTGCAGTAATATCATCGCCTTTTTGAGCGCCAATGAGTGCTTTGTCAAAGGTTTTGCCATAAGTTTCCTGTCCAATCTTATAGAAACTTTCTTCTTTCTTAGTGACATCTTTTCCATCAAATTTCAGAACAGTATAGTTGATCACATCACCTTTATCAGCAGGACCTTCCTTATCAGAAATCGTTGCATAACTCTCCTGTAAACGAGAAAGTTCACCATCGATCATCTCTTTAGTTACTTTTTCCGGTTCGAATTCAACAGAAAAATTCTTGTAGTCTTTCAGCTCTATCTCCGGATTGACCTCAAAAGTAAAGGACAATTCCATGTCTTTTCCCGGTTCCCAGTCGGAATCTTCAAGTGCTCCCTGATTGATGGGATGTATATCCATCTTACCCAATTCCTCTAAAGCCAACTTATAATATTTGGGAACAGCATCTTCAAAAAATCCCTGTTTTATCTGACCTTTGTACATTCGTTCAATCATCTTAAGGGGTGCTTTACCTTTACGAAATCCCGGCAGGGACACATATTGCCGAAAGCCAATAAGTGTCGAATCATAATCTTTTTGAGCAATATCATTCGGTACGGAGAAACTCATTTTTCTCCTTGTTTCGCTCACTATTTCAATCTTTGGTTTCAGTTCCATTCTATATTCCTTTAACCATGTTTCCATGGAAGACATGGGTGGATTTGGTTTATTATTCAATATCCAATCATTAATATGTTCATATAGTATAGGTTTTAAAACTTTAAAGTAACTATTAGTGGAACAATTTACTATGTCTAGATTATCAACAACTTCATTTCCAAACGCGGTTCTTAGAGAATCTGTAAAATTGAAATTGAAATTATGAGTATCGGCTATTAAATTCCAATCTCTTTTTTCGGTTAACAGTTTTTCTTTGCCATAATAAGAGTTGGCAATTTTTTCGGTATTTTTCTCATCCACTCCTTCCAGACCATCGCAACCAAATAGTATTATCTTTTTTACTCCGCTATTAATTAGAGCATGAAATAAAACTGTTAGCGAATTAGGATAAACTCCTCCAGAATACATAGGAACTTTATAAAAATGTATCTGAGAAGCGAATCTATTAACAAATACTTCCCATTCTAGTTCATACATGGATTGCAATGTAGAACACAGTATTTTAGAAGAATCGCGAGAAAGAAACTCATCTAGATTTTCTCTTCGTTCATTTAGATCTTTAGGAGAAGAATCATAAATCAAATCAAAGGATTTATTAAAGAGAACAGGCTAAAGATTTCAAAAAAATATCC
>CAYUTH010000228.1:0-3630 GCA_964447485.1 uncultured Candidatus Cloacimonadota bacterium
TTACCGGGGCAATGGTGGGCGTGTATCTATGGAATATTCTTGATGCCTGGCTGTTTATGCCCAGGATTGCAGAGAGTAAGGTCCAGACATCATTCTATAACACCAATGATGGAATTGGTGTTTCATTAGGATTGAACTTACCATGAAATTGATTACTCCATTATTAATATTCTTTTTCATAGTATCCTGTTCGCCACAGGATGAACTGAAACCGCCAACCAATCCCTATGATCCCGATAATCCGGATTACGAACCACCTATGGCTTTAATTATATCTGGTCCAGAAGATGGTAGTATTTTGAACAGTTCAAGTGTCACATTTGCCTGGGAAGGCAATATAAGTGCATTTAAGTATTCTTGGCGTTTAAATAATGAAGAGTGGTCAACACGGTCAATAACCACAAATGCCTCCTATAATAATTTAGATGAGGGCAACTATTCCTTTGAAGTAAAAGCAATAGGAGGAAATAATGTTGTCCAAGAAATTCCCACTACAATACATTTCACTGTAGACGCCATCCAAGGACCTGCGCTTATGTTTAGTCCAAGATACCTAACACTTTCTATTGGAGATGAGATAAGTATTGACATAATTGCTGAAGACGTTGATAGTATCATGGGTGTTGAAGTTGAAATAGAATATGATCCTCTTAAAATAAGAATCACAGATATCGACGCTGGTGTATTTATGACACAAAATAGCGGACAACTTCTTTTCTTCTCTAGTATTGACACTGTTAATGGTATAATTAATATTGTATCTGTCACATCTAATGGAACTGTACCTACTATTTCAGGTTCGGGAATTATTGCTACTTTGACATTGAAAACGATTTCCGAAGGTTCAACAAATCTTGAATACAATGATAATTGTGTATATAAAGATAAAGATAACAATGAAATTGAATTAAATACAAAAGTTGGAATATTAATAGATATTGAAAATTCAAATCAACAATATCCGACAGGATTAATTGCCTATTATCCTTTCAATGGAAATACAAATGATGAAAGCGGAAATGGGTATCACGGAATAAATAATAGTGCAATATTAGCCAAAGATCGCTTTGGTAATGAGAATAGTGCTTATCAATTTAATGGGGCGGATACTTATATTTCTCTTAATTCACTTAGCAATTTGGAACTGAACGGTAACTTTACACTAGCTGCCTGGATTAAATGGTCAGGATCGACAGAATATTATCAAAGAATCATAACAAAATGGGGTGCGGGCACAGAATATGAGGGGCAATTTATCCTTTCATTAAATTACGACCGGCATGTGGGCGGGATCAAGGATAACTCATTGATTTTGTTTCTTGGTTCAAGTGATGAATCGAAATCAGTTCAAAGTAGTTTTATCCCCGATGATAATTGGCATCTAATTGTGACAACTTATGACAATGAAACTGTAAAGTTTTATATTGATGGAGATATGAATTATAGTCAATCAGTAACAATTGATTATATTTCATCTGAGCAATCAATCTATATTGGTGGGGGTGCGTCGAGTGGTGAAATGCCAGCATACATATTTAACGGATTAATCGACGATGTTAGTATTTATTCCCAAACTCTTAGTGTATCGGAAATTGATTCTCTTTACCATGTTGACGGGTGGACACCGGATGATAATCCGTATTATGGTATTGACCATTTAATAATATCAGAAATTGTACTGCAACCCAGTACGTCTGAGTATTTTACTATCTATAATCCAACCGATAATTCAATTAATATGACGGATTATTACATTACTGATGCCACTGATCCGACGAATAATAAATATTATTACAATCTTCCTACGGCTGCAAATTATCAAAGTACATCATCAACGGATTTTACGGCTCGTTTTCCTTCGGGGAGAACAATAAATGCTAATTCCTCTCTTATAGTCTGTATTCCTACAAAAGCCAGTTTCACAGGCAGTCAAGTCGTGACACCCGACTTGTCAATTAAAGAAGATTTTCTGCCAGCGATCACCGGCCAAAGCACGATCGGTAGTGCGCCCTATTACATGGATAATACAGCAGAGACATTAGTACTGTTTTACTGGGACGGCAGCTCTTCAACAGTCAAGGATGTAGATTACATTCTCTGGGGAAATAATACCAATGGTATTGACAAATCCGGGATTTCAACATATAAAAACGACACGCCCGTCGCACAGCAGAAGTTTACACCGGTTCACGTAGATGGACAAAAACTTAAGCGGATTGGTAGCGAAGGTACAGAATTGAATACTGGCGGAAATGGTATAACTGGGCACAATGAAACGAGCGAGAATTTAGACGAGACTTGGGAAGTAGTAGATTAAAATTAGAGATGGAATTGATGCCGTTCACAGCGAGTGAACGGAATAATAGTTGTTGAATGAGAATATCATGAAGCAATTCATTAAATATACACTTATCGTTTTATTGATCTGCGTAAAAGGTTTTGCACAAGCGCCGGATACGCTGTGGACGAAGACATTTGGAGACATCTATTACGATTGGGGAAGAAATATTGATTTAACCGATGACGGTGGATTTGTTGTTGTAGCAATGCGTCAGTTGGACAATATGGAACATCAGAACATATGGCTGATGAGATTGGATAACAATGGTGATACTCTTTGGACACAAACATATGGAGGGACTGAAAAAACAGGTGGATATTCAGTTCATGAGGTGTCGGATGGAGGATTTATAATAGCCGGTTATATTGGTGATTATTCTAATGGCATTTCAGATGCTTATCTGTTGAAAACTGATGAGAATGGAGATCAGGAGTGGTTCAAGAGTATCGGGGGAAGTAGTCAGGAGCTTGCGGTTTATGTTTGTGAAACGTCGGATGGAGGTTTTATTGCTACTGGATTCACCGATTCTTATGGTGCCGGGCAAACTGATGCATATATTATTAAAACTGATAGTAACGGTGATACACTCTGGACGAAAACATATGGGGGAAGTTTAAGAGAAGGATTTAGCTGTATCCAGGAAACGAATGATGGCGGTTTGATATTTACAGGTCAATCCATTTCATTTGGACCTGGGGGTCAGGATGTCTGGTTAATGAAAACCGATGCTCAAGGTGACGTCGAATGGGAAAAGTTTCACGGAGGTGGAAGTGATGATGCTGCTTATTATGTTCAGCAGTTATCCGATGGAGGATATATTTTAACCGCATTTAACAGGTCAAAAGGAGTGGCTGGTTCTCAAGATTATTGGCTGGTGAAAACTGACGAAAGTGGAAATATTGAGTGGGATAAGACTTTTGGTGGCGCGGGTATGGATCACCCGCAATATGTATGCCCAACAAACGATGGCGGATATATCATAGTGGGATATACAGATTCTTATGGCTCTGGCGGACAGGATATATGGGTAGTGAAGACCGATTCAGAGGGGAATGAAATATGGAATAAACTACTCGGCGGTAGTAGTGATGAGCGGGGATACGCAATCCAACAAACTGCAAATGGTGAATATTTTATAGCCGGTTTAACAGAATCTTTTGGAAATGGCAGTGGTGATGTCTGGCTTATAAAACTGGAATCAGAATTAAATAGGGGCTGTGTTGCATATTATCCCTTCAACGGGAACGCAAATGATGAAAGCGGAAATGGGAATGATGGAATAGTTGATA
>CAYUTH010000229.1:0-3622 GCA_964447485.1 uncultured Candidatus Cloacimonadota bacterium
GCCAGCATTGGAGAATGCCAGCCCTTTTATGTGAGCCGGTATGCGGTAAACCGGCTTCATGTTGCATTTAATGGAAAAACTCCCAATGAGGCCTCGAAATGTATCTTAAAATAAGCAGTAAATGGTCCACTCAGATATGACGTATCACATTACACATACCCAATACTACCAATTCATTAGAAGCTTGCTTCTCAAATCTGGACACAAAACTCAGAAATCATAGTGGTCTCAAAATGAGGAGAAAAATTAAAATTGCAGACTATTTCTTATCAAAATAGCCCCCAAAAATTACCATTACGCCAAAATTTATAATAAAACAGGAGAAAAGAAATAACACATCAGCCCGAGATATTGTATGCTATTCCCCCTTGAAGTAAATAATAATTATTAACTGCATTACTATTAATCGTTTTTTAAACTGATTAAATTATCTTTTTTTATTTCAGTTAATAAATATTTAACCATATTCTCTCTTACAGATTTTGCAACGATCATAGTATTCATTTTTGTCACAGAAACTGGAAGTAAAAAAATATGCATTATTGTCTTAACTGATTCATTAATTGTATACTTTTTTAGCACATTATTATCTCTATCATACAATGTTGCAACTAATGTATGTTGATCGACTCCATATCCTGGAATACAAAACATTGAAAATCCTGTAATAAATGCACTAATTTGTGATAATGGATCACTGTATAAAGTAAATTTAACCTCGAGTTTGTAGTCCTTTTCTCCTGAAAATTTAGGATCAGTTACCACCTCTCCGAATAAGTTTGAGTTTTTTACTACAGGAATGACAGCATTTTCAATAATCTCTTTGACCTTTTTATTTGGACTGTCTTTAACTTCTCCTTTAATTTTCATCTGCATATTTGCATCTACATATAATGACGGCTTTGGAACAATATTATCCTTAAACGGAAAATTTTCTACAATTGGAAGATTATTACCAGAAAAACTAGCACAGTTAACAAAAAGCAGTGTCAGCACTAACAGTGCGACAAATTCAATTTTCAATTTCAGATTCATCTCAAATTCTCCTTTTAATTTCATTTATTTCTCGATATCGGGCTTATAAATCTAACGATCAAAGATGAGGCGCGAGGTGAACCGAAGCGATATACTTTCACAGTTCAAAACTCCTTTGAAAAGCACGAAATCCTAAAATTATCCCAGAGCTCATCTCGTTGCCTAATGGTTAGAATACAAATTATAGCCAATAAATTAGCTGTAAAGCCAAAACATTTTCAGTTTGCTTATAATCCTTAAAATTAAAATTACTATTTTTTAATTCATCAAAAGAAGTCGAAGTACTGGAAAAATTTATATCCATTTCTAGATTTCTTGATAAATTAATATATGTACCCATACCAAATAGACCACTAATTGAAAAACGTGAGTCAAAATCGAATGGTTCACCTGACCATGCATGTAATGTACTATTTATTCCATAGCTGATATATAATCCCATTAATGGATCTCTAAAATCAATTAATCTAAATAAAGGATCCGTAAAATCAGCACGAAAATTTAGGCTGAACGAATAATTATTACTTTTAGAATTACTATAAAAAAAACTATGTGGAAAACTTGAGATAGAAAAACGTGGTTCAATTCTTGTACATTTAATTATATTTGACATAATCTGTGAATTAAAATGAAGAAATTTTGAGGTATTAAACAACATCGCAATTGATATATCATTACCTATATCATATCTCAAATCGCCCCAATATTCGTTAATTCCATAATGAAACGACAATCCTATCTTTTTTTTAAATTTTTCACGGATTATATATTTATAATCAGAATTAAAATCAATTTGAACGTTATTAGGTTCTAACGACCACATTGCTCCAGTAATTGGATCAACAATTAACATTCCCAATACTCCACCCAGAACTAAATTACCAAAATACCAATTATCACCATTTCGGTAAATCATATATTCTTTTAATTGATTATCATTACCTTTTGCTTTAATTAAATATGGCCCCTTTTTCGCTTTTAATATTACTGAGCTAGGTAATTCATCACCAAAAAAAACTGTATTATTTGTTCTATCGGTGATAACTACACTACTTACATCTTGTACAGTCTTTAATTCGATAGGATATTCTGACTGGCTTACAATTGTGGCACATGATCCTAACAAAATTAAAAAAGACATTAGCAGAAGCAAAAGTTTGTCAATCTTCATGATTCTTCCTTTCAGTTTGATTTTTAACATTGATTTGAAAATATAATATTGAGCATTTACTTTTATCCGGTAGTTCAGATATTTTATATTTTTACGATGTCTATGTTACATCATCGCTGGGCCTGGCCGCCTCATCACGGGTGTTTGGCATTGCACTCTGACGCTACGCGTTCAGGTGCGAAGTTGATTCGTTAGGGCTTTTTAATATGTAATTCATTATTATAACTATTAACGCCATATATTTCACCACCATAAAATGCGATACTGATTATGCTAAAAACACCAAATTTTACATATTGATCATTTCTATAACTTTGGTAAGCGTTATAAGAACATAGTGAAAATGTTATAAAACTAAATAGGCCATCCCAAAATCTACCTTGATAAATTCTTCCTGCTCCAGGTATAATCATAGAAAGACATGTAGATTCAATGTGATTATTATTTATGAGCACCACGTTTTCTAACGGTACGGGGTCCGGAATACATTTATGGCCATAATATGGCGTTATGTCTTTTTCAGTTAGATTATTTTCTTTACTGTAATAATAAAGAGCGAAAGGATTGCATCTTATAATTCTATCGGTAGTCATTACAGTACCTAATAATAAGCCGTGTTTAGAAATGGATTCTACTGCAAAATTACTACAGCTCGGTGTATATTGACAGTTAAGAAATGAGAGATTATATGATAATCTTTGCCATACTGAAATTGGTAATATAAATACTTTTCTATAAGCAGGTATATTTTTATCAGTTAAGGAACTGTCGGAAGGATATTTAGTTTCCCCAATAGAATTATTAGAGAATAATAGCATAAAGAAACAGAGGCAAAATATTCTATTAAACATTTAATATCTTTCAATAATTAGCAATATTTTGCCTCTGAGTGTATTAATAGCTTTAGTAAATTAATTTTATCACATCAAAACTAATTTCCGAAATAGACTGTTTCCCAATTGTCAAGCAGAGATCCAATTAAATATCCACCGCCATAAAATATTCCCGCCCACAAAGCAGCACTTAATATATATTGGCCAGTATCAATAGATTGGGTGTTTCCATAAGCGTCAGTCGTTTCTCCCCCTGAAGCTAGTAAGGATCCTAGTGATAATCCGATGCAACTACCAGCACATGTACTTCCCCATTTCTTTGCCTTATCTTTCTTTGCTTGTATTTGGCGAATGTTTGACATCTGAAATTCTTTTTTTAATCCACTAACATTCAGATAGGCAATATCTTTCGAAATTTCCAGATTTGTGCCTTGTGTTATTCCACCATCCTTTAAATAGATTTTTCCTTTGGGAAATGTTTGAATTATATCTTGTCCATAAACAAGACTGCTACAGAACAATGTCACAAAGAAAATTACCAAAACAAAAACTGCTTTCATGTTAAAAGAAATTCGCATTAATA
>CAYUTH010000230.1:0-3609 GCA_964447485.1 uncultured Candidatus Cloacimonadota bacterium
AAACCGAGATGAAAGAAAAAAAACATCGTGTTGATGATGCGCTTCAGGCAACTCGTGCCGCAGTTGAAGAAGGTATCGTTATCGGTGGCGGCTGCGCATTGCTTCGCTCTGCTAAAGCTATTGATAAGCTAAAACTTGAAGCTGAAGAAAAGATCGGTGCAGAAATTCTTAGGAAAGCGCTTGAAAAACCCGTTTACCAGATCGCAAAGAATGCCGGATTCGCCGGTGATGTGGTTGTTGAAAAACTTCATAATGAAAAAGATCCGAAGATTGGCTTTAATGCAGCAACTTGTGTATATTCTGATCTTATGGCTGACGGCGTTATTGATCCTGCTAAGGTGACACGCTCTGCAGTTCAGAATGCATGCAGCATCGCGGGATTATTCTTAACAACAGAATGTATCGTTGCTGATCTCCCTGAAAAAGAAGGTAGTGTACCAGCTATGCCTCCAGGCGGCGGGATGGGTGGTATGGGCGGAATGTATTAATCCTGATTTCCCAAAATATTCTTATAAGCATCCATGTTTCGGCATGGGTGCTTTTTTTATAAATTCGAGATGTATAGTACAAATTGACAAAATATTCACAAATAAGAGATACTTGAAAAAAACAAAGGGAGTGCAAAAAAAATGAAAAAATTATTTTTTGTTTGTTTAATTTTTCTTATGATTCCACTTGCTCTTCTCGCTGATAGGGAATGGACAATTCTTGCTACCTACCCCATACCAGAAGGTGCTTCTGGTCTAGCTTATGATGGAACTTACCTCTATTGCGGTATATATGGCGCAGATGGAGGTAGAATATACCAGATTGATCCGGGTGATGGTAGTTATTCTCTACTATTTACAGGACCGCATGAAGATGCCTTTGGTCTCACCTATGATGGTTCTTATCTATGGATAACTGACCATCCAGGAAACAGTTCAATTCCGGCTGTTGCTATGCAATTTGATATGAGCGGAAGCTTAATTTCACAATTTAATCTACCTACTCATTATATGTCGGGCATTGCTTATGATAGTGGAAATTTCTGGGTTGCAGCTTATTATCCTGATCCTGCTACAATTTACAAAGTGAATTCTTCTGGAACTATTCTTCAAGAATTTACTGCTCCGGATAATCAGCCATGGGACCTCTGTATGGAACACGGCAATCTCTGGATGGCAGATTATTGGGGAGATGCGCTCTATGCAATTGATCCTAATACAGGAGCGCTCTTGGAAACACATGCTTCCGAACATACTGATCCAGCTGGCATAGTTTATGACGGTCAATATCTATGGTATTGTGATAACGGTGCAGATTATGATAATGATTGGCTCTATAAAGTAGAACTTGGTGGAGCAGGAACTCCAGTCATAAATATTCCTAATACAAATTACCCATTTGGCACTGTCACAGTAGGAGATTCTGCTTCGTGGAACTGCTATGTATACAGTGTAGGCACTGGTGATCTTGTTGTAACAGACATCACTCTTGCAGGTTTGAATGCTTCTGATGTCCATTATACTCTTGATCTTCCACAAACGATCCTTCCCGGTAATAATATAGTTATCCCATTTATATATTTGCCTGCTGAAGCAGGTTCACTGAATTGTATTGCAACAGTCTTTTCAAGCGACCCGCTCTCGTCAGAAGTAGATATTACTCTGACTGGAGATGCAGTCAATCCTGGTCCGAGTATTCAAGTTATGAATGACACGCATGATTATGGCACGGTAAGAGCGAATTCATACAATCGATGGTATATTGAGATTGAAAATATAGGCGATGAGGTTCTTTCAATCACAGATGCATCTTCAAGTAATCCAACTCATTTTCTTATTGATGAATCAGTTACTTATCCTATCAATCTTTATCCTCTTGAAACAACCGAGATCGGGGTTTGGTTTACGCCAGCAGCAGGTGTGTATTATTCTGAAACGATCAGTATAGACAGCAACGATCCGTTACATCCATGTTCACAAGTTGCAGTTGCCGGAGAAGGTAATAATGTTGACTATCCCATCGGAGACCTGCTCTGGTACTACTCTATCTCAACAAGTTGGGATAACAGTGTCAAAGCTATCGCACCTATAACAGATATAAATGGAGATGGTATTGATGATGTAATTGTATCCTCCGAGGATGATTATTACCGTTGCTTCAATGGCAACTCTTCCGGACTTGCAGATGTGCTATGGGAGGTCGAAATACCAAGTGGTTCGCTCAGCTATCAAAAAGAATTGACCGTAACTAAAGATCTGAATGGTGACGGCTATCGGGATTTTATAATTGGTACTCCTTGGGGTGACAGATCCATACATGCCGTATCGGGGAAAACCGGTGCAAACATCTGGACGCATGATACGCATGAGTATGGTGGTGGCGGCTGGGTATATCAGGTAGATGCTGATTTTGATTTCAATGGCGATGGCGGTCCCGATGTACTTGCTGCAACAGGTGATGATGGCGATACTCATACCGGTCCTCAAAGAATATACTGTCTTAATGGCACAAATGGAACGTCACTTTGGGAATTCTATACTCCGGGACCAAAATTCTCGGTCATTGGCGTAGATGACGTCAATAATGATGGTATACCCGATGCTATTGGTGGTGCTTCAGATCTGAGTGAACTCACTGGATATGTGTATGGAATAAATGGTGCAAACGGTACTCAATTATGGAGTTATGTCGTTTCCGGGTCATCAGTGTGGGCACTCGGTCAACTTGATGATATTAATGATGATGGCATCAAAGATATAATAGTTGGTGACTTCTATGGTGCATTCTATTATTTGGATCCTACAGATGGCAGTGTTATTCATAACGGCACTATGGGTTCATGTCTTATTCTCGATGTCGAGATCATGGATGATGTCAATGGTGATAATTACAGAGATGCAATTCTTGAGAACAGCACTACAAACAGCAGAATGCTCAATGGGTATAGTGCAGGTATTATCTGGAATGTCTCGTTAGCGGACAAAGCATGGAATATTGCTCGTATCGATGATATAAGCGGTGATGGCATCAATGATGTTATCATCGGTACACTCTACTCAAATAATTACTGTTATTTTATGAATGGAGTGACTGGTGATATTCTTGATTCCTTTAACTTTGGGCAAGCTGTAGATGGTTTAAATGCGATTCCGGATATTGACGGAGATGGGAGTATGGAAATGGTCGTTGGTGGACGCGAAGGAACCCTTTCATGCTACTCAGGTGGATTGAATGCTATGGTCTCTGTTGACGAAGAACCAAATCTGACAAATTCGATCCTTACTCAAAATTTCCCAAATCCATTCTCGAACAGTACTACAATTAAATTCTCAAAACCTGCCGGATGTATTTCAAATACTACAATTAAGATTTATAATGTGATCGGACAGCTCGTTACAGAAACTCAACTCGACCAAATGCAGAATTCCTATACATGGGACGGAAATGACTTTCATGGCAATGCAGTAAGTTCCGGTGTGTACTTCTACAAAGTTCAGAGTGGAAATTACAATGTAACCAGCAAGATGATTTACATGAAGTAATAACGATATTTACCTAAACCAAAAAAGCCACGTTTTCACGTGGCTTTTTTGTTATAATAAGAATTATTTATTTTGTTGG
>CAYUTH010000231.1:0-3588 GCA_964447485.1 uncultured Candidatus Cloacimonadota bacterium
GTTAACGGAGATAGGTGGTATAAGAGATGTATATCCGGATATTCTACTTGGCAGATGCAGTGTTGATGATACTACTCAAGTGAGAAATGTATGCCGTAAGATCATCAATTATGAACCGATAAATGTTAACGATCCCGAATACGATGGCTGGAAAGATAGGATGACTTTTATGGTAGGTTGGCCAGATGATATCCATACATTCATTGAACCTTTAGAATCAATTTCAGAAGTAGTAATTCCATATACAACAAGTCTATTAGTAGACGAAAATGATACTGGTTTGGCTTTAAATTTCGACATTATAAAAGAAAACACAAAAAGTAATCTGCTAAATGAATATAATTCAGGAAATTTAATACTTACATATTTTGGACATGGGCTTCAAAATAATTGGTCTGCAGCGGGTAACTTTTCATATAATGATCTCAATGAAAATATATTTGAAAATAAACTTCCTTTAATATATAGCATGGCTTGTTTAACAGGTGCTTTCCAGTCAACTAATGACTGCATGGCTGAGGAATTTTTATGTTATGATAGCTTAAAGGGCTCAATTGGATTTATAGGAGCCTCAGAAAACACACCAGCATATCCTTCTAGTAGCTTTTCAATACCATTCTTTTCAGCTTCATACGAAAAAAGTTTGGGATCATGTGGTGAGATATTACTGGAATCAAAACTACATACAACAAACATTGATATGAGAAACCATTATAATCTATTTGGAGATCCTGCTTTAAATATTCTATTAGATTCAGAAAATATTTATGAGTGCGATTTGATTTGTAATGAACATGAGATAGGGTATGAGAATACTCAAAATCAAAATCTGATTATTATTGCTGGAATACAAAATCTTAGCCAGGTAGAAGTAATCGATGATTTTACAGTTGAATGTACTCTCACAAATGTATTTTTGGAAACATCAGATACCGAAAGTGTTATAATAAATGGGATTGCTCCAATGGGGGAAGAAGATGCAAGTTTTGATTTTAATGTAAGCACCTATATGCCTGGTGAATATGAAGTTTTTATTACAGTCGATGTAAATTATAACATTGATGAAAGAGATGACTATAACAATTTTACGACTGTTTTTCATGATTTTGAAAGACCGCAAGATGGATTCCCCAAACTTTTTGATCAAACTCATAATGTAAAAAATATTCCCCTTATTGATAATGGAAATATTATTGTTGGAAATAAAAAGCTATCTTATGATGGTAATTTAATATGGGAAAATGATTTGGAAACCTCTGGTATGCCACTACAGATATTTAATAATGACAGCGGAGTAAATGATTATATTATACTTCAAAGTGATGAGAAAAAGTTATATCTTATTAATGGAACGAATGGAGACGATCAATGCTTGTATTCAGCATCAGAAAAAATTGATAATTACTGCCTAGGAGATGTTAATAATGATGGAATGCTTGATGTTATTTTTAACACAAAATCTGTATTAAGTAATCAAAGAGTGATTGTTAAAGACTTATTCAATAATAGTAATATAGAAGAAACTATAAATAATTGTAATTCTATAAAAGATATAGCCATTGGGGATGGTAATAATGATGGGAAAAATGAAATCTATGTTTTAGACGCCACTAATAATCAATTACTAAAATATGAAATGAATCAAAATCAAATTAATTTGATCGACGACAGACAATTTTATGATACACCTACTAATATCATTTTAGACGATTTTAATAATAATGGTTACTTAGACTGTTTTATTGTAACCGGAGGGATTGATAATCAATTATATCTATTAGATTGTAATACTTCTGGTTTTCCAAGTATATGCGAATTGTCATTATATGAACGTTCAGTAAAGTGTGTCTGTGTTGGTGATTTATTTAATGATGGAGGTGTTGAAATAGTGGAAATTGAGAATGAACATGGTTCTGATAATATGATTGAAGTTTATGTAATAAAGGTAATTAGTAACGAGTTCAATAGAGAGCTATTATTCAATTCAGAGTACATATATAATCGGTTGATTTTATATGATTTGAATTTTGATAATACTCTTGATCTAATATTAAGTACAAATACGGGAGGAACCGATAATATAATTGCTGGATATACAATTTCTGGTTCAAAATTATTTCAAACAAAAAAAGGTAAAGCAGATGTTGTAATTTCGGATATTGATAATGATTCTGATATCGAACTAATATATACTCGAAAAACAGATAATTACGTAAATCAAGATGAATTAATTGTTTCGGATCTAATAATTCCCAAAAGCAACCATGGAAATATTTACCCTAATATGAATGAATATAATAACAATCTGTACTCTCAACCAGTTAGTGGTTCACTTTTAGAAGAAACTAACTACTATTGGGATGGTTCATATACTTTACATGGAGAAGTAATTTTACCCGAAAATAGTACTTTAAATATTAAACCTAACTCAAATATAAAAGCAAGAGATAGAAGTAAACTCCAAATTTTAGGAAATATTCATGCTAATGGAGTTGAGGATTACCCTATAAAATTCACTGCAGATATCTATAATGCACCGGTTGATCATTGGAATGGAATAGAATTCATTTCTAATTCTGTAAGCGGTATAATCTACAGTTTGATAAAAAATGCGGAGACTGGCATATCTGCTATAGATCAATATAGCTTAGGAATATATAATAGCCATTTCGAAGATAATGTAGTAGGTTTGTCACTAGATAACTGTGAGGCAATGAAAGTTTTTTATAATACTATGACTAATAACACAAAAGGAATCAAACTTCTTGGCAGTAGTCCGTGGCTTAAAGAAAATTGTATCATAAACAATCAAAACATAGGTATTGAAATACTTGAAAACAGCTATCCAATAATGGAATATGATACAAATAATATTCTATCGAATAATGGTAATTGCGAAATATCTATGACATGGGGACACCCTTTGTTATTCAATGGACATAATGACCTTACACACAATTCTAGTGGAAATATACTTGCTGTTTATGAGGATTTTGGATCTGGAGGAAAAAGCATACCTGTACAACATAACTGGTGGGGAAGTTATCCACCGGATGAGGATAAATTTTATCCTGAACTAGATGGATACTACGATTGGAATCCCGCAGATGAATCCCCGAACTCTAGTGATGATGAAGAAGAATCTGAAAGTAAATCGGCTTTTAATACGGCAAGTCTTTTAGCAGATACAGGAGACTATTCTTCCGCAATACAAGCATATAAGGATATTATTGAAGATTATCCCGAAAGTGATGAAGCTGAAGTTTCTTTAGGTAGAATATTTTATTGCCAAGATCATGTTTATTTACCTGACTTCGGAGAACTTTCGTTATATTATGACAGTCTATCTACTAATACTGATACTCTCTTTTCAATATTGTCTAGGAACCTTGCAATTGAATGTAAAGTTAAGCAAGGGCTATATGATGTCGCATTGAATGAATATGATGCGGTTTTATTGTCGGATCCATTGCTAACGGATTCAGTGTTTACTGTTATTAATATAATGAGAACTTTGATGTTAGCTGATACGTGCGGGGGCAAAGCATTGTTAAATGTAGAGCCTAGAATTTTAAAAATGAGACCTAA
>CAYUTH010000232.1:0-3552 GCA_964447485.1 uncultured Candidatus Cloacimonadota bacterium
TCTTTCTATATAAGAAGTTCCAATTTGCTCTTGTGAATAAAGAAAAGCCCTCTCGAGAATTTCAAAGATGTTCAATCCTAATTTTTTAAAAATGTCGACACCATTTGATAACAGCTTTACTTTCACAAAATACTCATTTAAAAATATTTCTTTATTCTTTCTTTCTGAATAAAAATGTATATCCTGAAAACTAAATATCTTTTGCCAATCAATAGATTTATCATCAGAAGTTATTCGTATATGATCCCCTGTTAAACGCATCTTATAAGAAGAACTCATATACGCAACTTCTTTGAGAAGTAAATCTTGTGGCAGATTCACGTCAAGTTTTTTCCTTATTTCATCTTCATTAATTATCTGGAGAAGTGAAAAAGTAAAAATTTCCTTTCTTCCAGCCATTCCGAGACTGAGCGGAGGACCGAAAGATATTTTTGGATGGCGATTAAAACCCTCAGTATGGTAGATAGGCAAAGAACTTTTTCTGAGAATAGTGTAAACAAGAGCGGAAAGCTCCTTGTGGGAAATAAAGCGCAACTTGTCGCCCTTTTCATATATAACCTTGTATACGAAACGGGAATTATCTTCTAGTGTCGTTGGGGGAAGCTGGGCAGAATCAATAATTGGAATTGGGATTTCTTTAGTATAAATTGGCGACGTATTTTCGCATATTCCACACTGTGAACATTCACCATCCCTGCAATCCTCAGTTAAGATGTGCTGCTTGGATTTATTATACTCTTCAACAAAAAATTTCTTTTTGATTCCACAGTCAATATGATACCAGGGAAGGGCTGAATCACTATGAATTTCTTGGTAATATTTATTTAGATCGATGCCTTTCGTCTCAGCAGCTTTTTCCCACAACGAATAATCAAAAGAGGTATTCCATGCATCAAATTGAGCGCCATTCTTATATGCTTCATAAATAAGTTTCCCGACTGTCCTGTCACCTCGCGCAATAACTACCTCAAGCTTCGACTGTTCAATCGTGTGATATTTGATCGTGATCTTTTTCATTTTTGAAAAATAATGCTTTATAAGTGAGACCTTATACAGGAATTCCTCTGTTGAATCCTGCCTGCACCACTGAAAGGGCGTATGAGCTTTTGGTACGAATGGTGATATGCTGACATTTATCTTTGCAATTCTTTTCGGATTTACTGTATACATTTTTTCAATAAGCGTTATAATTGCCTCGATATCATCTTCAGTTTCGTCAGGAAGTCCTACCATGAAATAAAGCTTGATCGAGCGAATCCCAAGGTTGAGTGCATTTGCGACTGAGGTGAGAATTTCTTCCTCGCTGATATTTTTATTAATACTGTCTCTGAGCCGTTGGGAGCCAGCTTCCGGTGCGAGTGTAATTGTCTTGCCAAGTATCTTCGCAAGCTTGGGCTGAAAACTATCATCAAACGTATCTATCCGCAGAGAAGGTAGAGAGATAGTGATATTAGATTTTGGAAGTGTCTGCATAAGAGAAGAAAGAAGCGGCTGGATCGCGGAATAATCTGAAGTAGAAAGAGAATTTAGGGAGATTTCTTCCCATCCGTTAATAGCAATATCATCATAAATTTGCTTTTCCAACAAACTGCAATCCCGCTCTCTCACCGGACGGTAGATCATGCCTGCCTGGCAGAAGCGGCAGCCTCGTGCACATCCCCTCATTATCTCAAATGCAGGTCTGCGATGCACAATGTCTATTATCGGCATCAATTGGGGTGAGTGCATTTTACCGGGATTATTAAAATCTTTGAAAAACCTTCGTGTAATTCTCGAGGGCACATCATCCTGCATTGGTATGATATAAGTTCCCGAATTATCGCTTATTTGTGTGTAAAAAAGCGGGACATAAATACCCTGAATTTGAGAGAGTAAGTGCAATTTTTTTTCTCTTGTTTCCGACTTATTTTTTCTGAGGAGTTCTGCGATTTCGAGTATCACATCCTCCCCGTCACCGATTACAAAGGCATCAATAAAGGAAGATAAAGGTTCGGGATTGTATGCTCCGGGACCGCCTGCAATGATGATAGGATCGGATGCCGTTCTTTCTTCGGACAAAATCGGTATTTGTGCAAGATCGAGCATTAAAAGTATGTTTGTACAGGAAAGTTCATACTGTAGAGTGAATCCTAAAATGTCGAAATCCTTCAATGGAACACTATCTTCAATGGAAAAGAGGGGAATGGATTTTTCCCTCAATAATTTGATAAGGTCGACATCCGGCGCATACACTCTGTCAGTTGCAAGATTATCACATGAATTAATAATAGAATAGAGGATCTTGAGTCCAAGATGGGACATGCCGACCTCATAGAGATCGGGAAATGCAAGAGCTATATTGAAATACTGTTCCGAGACCTTTTTCTTCTTAGTATTTAACTCGTTATTTGTATATCGTCCCGGTCTCGTGAGAAAATAGAGGTACTTTGTAATGTCAACTGTGCGCACATCATTCCTTGCTGCGAGACTACCTGTTCTTCACATAACTGGGGAATACATGCCACGGTACATCTTTCCCTTTCAGGATATATTTTTTGTAAAAATCTTCTTTTTTATATGAATATTGTTGGCCTTGGCTGTTTCCTATTCCTTCGGAATTGTTGAACACACTTGTACTATCTTGCGCTGCGATGACGACACTCTTGTCCTCAAACAGGTCGCGATGCAACACACCTTTTTTCTGGAGATTCAGACCAATAACAAAGAGCACCACAACGATCAATATAAGTGCAGTTAATTTAAAAAAAACTTTTGGAATTAATACTTTTTTTGCGTTTTCCTTTGATATTTTAGCAAATGGCGTATGCTGTTTTTTCTCTTTAGGGGCATATTGCTCTTTGTAGAGATTCATGGTTTTGTCAATGCTGGCTCCGATATAACGGGCATAATTCAGAATATGCATCCGCGCAAACCTGATATCGAGCAATTCGTGAAGTGAATCATTCTCGATTGCGTCCAGAAACTGGATCTTGATCATGGTTTTCGCATGCACATCTTCCAGAGATATATTCTTGAAAATCCTGAATGCTTTGAGGTATCCCCCAATGGTTTCAGATGATTGCTTCTCTTCTTTTGCCGAAAATTTTAATGCCATAAAAATCCTTTATTTCCACAGTGCATACATCATCAACGAACCTGCGACATCGCAGGCAATATCTTTGTAACTAAAATGTTGTCCCTGAACTTTATCGTCAAAAATTTCTTTAAATATTCCATATAAAGTTGTCAGACTAAATGCCAACGTTCTGCTTGTTCCTGATTTTATGTGGGCAGCGTTTTTCAAAGTTTCATATTGCCAGCAATAGATAAAAGCCGAAGAAAGAAAATGGGAGTATGAATCATGAGCAAAAAGCGGCTCGTCGAAAAGCTTCAACGGTTCGGCTTCAAGGCGCAGAGTACAGGAACATACAGCAAATAAAACCAGGGATATTACAAGAAATTTCATGCAGAAGAATATCGTTATTCAAATTTTTTCTGTCAAAATATCATTCATTTTTACCCGTATCGGGCTGGTTATAAAGAAGGATCGACAGAAATTCAATCATACTAAAA
>CAYUTH010000233.1:0-3525 GCA_964447485.1 uncultured Candidatus Cloacimonadota bacterium
GGGGAGGTCATACACTCGAGCTATCGCATATTGGTGATAATTATGACTGGAATCTGTTAAACACTCAACTTGCGAGCTCAAGTAACAATTACGTACAATTAGAAAAAAGTTATATTCTCTTCCAACCTAAACTTGAAATTCTTTATCGCCTGACCGATTGGCTTGGCATCCGCGCATCAGCCGGTTATATGCTGAGCTATTCCTACCACAGCGGCTGGAACGCAAATATTTGTGATGACATTTTCGAAGTTACGAATTCACCGGACACCAAACTTGATGGCATGACCTTCAGTGTGGGACCATGGTTCGGATTCTAAATTATTAGTTTATAAAGCCCCGCCAAATCTGACGGGGCTTTTTTAACAAGGAGTCATCATGAAATATCTAAAAGCTCTTATAATTCTGGTTCTTGTTCCATTGCTCTTCGCTTCATGCGAGATCAGTTTTGATGGAGATAAAGTGCGCGTGAAAGGAATTACCCTGGAGTATTCACGAACAATTACCCTTACTGATGATCAGAAAACTGACACATTCACAATCGAAGCCAATGCTGGAAATATCCAGCTTAAAGGCGGACAGTCCTACGATCTTGAAGTAAAAATCTGGGAAAAATATGAAAATGATGTCACACTCTCTCTACGGAATGGGAAGCTTGTAGGCGAGACTACATCAGGAAAACCTTATGCAATCGCTTCCGTTAAAGGAATCATTCCAATAAATACATCCATTGACATTGAAACCGGAGCCGGAAATATCTCAATAAATGATACGGATGGAAAAGCCCTTGAAGTACAAACCGGAGCAGGCAACATGACTTTCGAAAATTGTAATTTCACTACCATGGACTTTTCAACAGGCGCCGGAAATATCCTTGTCACCAATATCATGACTGACATTATTGAAATGAACTCAGGCGCGGGTAATATTCTCATCAAATCTGTTACTGCTATTGAAATAGATTGCAATACAGGAGTGGGAAATATCGATGTATTCAATTCATCTGCCGAGCAAGCAGACTGCAATACCGGCATTGGTAACATTTCAGTTTCAGAATCCCATTTTGACCGTCACGAGTTTGATACAGGTATTGGGAAAGTAAATTATAAAAATAACGGCAAGTCCGTTGAACTATAAGCATAGCAATTAAATGAGGATAGGTGGTGTTTATTGCTTATCCTCATTTTTTTATTATAAACTTGCCAATTTATTCAAAGAATTTTTTGAATGTAGCAACATAGATATCAGGAGTACATAAAATGTTTGGCGCCCTCTCAAAACAAATTACTTCACTCGTTATTGCTGCCAGTTCGCTCTTCACATCCCATGTTACTCCTCTCTTTGATAACTGTTCGTATCGCCTTCTGGAAGATGTACTCGTCTTTTCCGGGCGTATCATCACGTGCTACAACAAAGACGTCGAGCAGATCATGCAGTCCGGCCAGCAGATAGTGTTGGAATTCACTTACAGAATACACGAGCAGGGCAACGAAACACCGCTTCACATGAATTCTGAATCACATATTATCAAGTATGATGTGGTTGATAAGTTTTACACTATCGATAAAACGGAAGAAGCAGAAAGCTCCATATTTTTGGATTTTGACGAAGCAAAACAACATTTTGTTCTTCTCGAACTTCTGGAGATTCAGCATATAGATTTTTTTGAAGAGGGCAGGGAATATTATTTTGTAGTCACCGCAGCTTTGCATCCAGTGTATCTTGAAGAAATGGAAAAAAATATTGAATTGATGAAATACTGGAACAATAAACCTCCGACCTATCGTTCGCCTGCTTTCACACTTCAAGACCTCGAATCATGAAGCTCCCCTCCTTTAAGTTACAGATCATTGTCATGATGTTTATCCTTCTGGTGATATCCGGGCTTTTTACAAGATATTTTTTCATGACACAGTTCAATGATTACTCCCGGGACATCACTTCACTGAATTTATATGATAAGGTGCATGATCTCTATGGAAAACATAAGGACTCCATAGATAAGGAGGAAGTGTCCCCCATTCTTATTGATATAAATAAAATCGAGCTTACTACCTATCTATTCCGTAAAGAAATGACACTCTACTCCACGTTTTATGTGGTCATTTCTGGTCTGGTTGTACTCATTGTTATGCTCGTTGTTCTCACACTCATTACCAGACCTCTCAGCCGCTTGCAATCCGGCACAAAGACGATCGCTGCCGGTGATTTGCAAACACAAATCAGAGAGTCGAGATTTTCACCGATCAATGAACTTATCATCTCTTTCAATAATATGGTAGAAGAGCTGGCAAGCAATCGTGATAAACTTTTGCAAGCTGAAAAAGATATGATGTGGCGCGAAATGGCACAGGTCATGGCACATGAAATCAAGAATCCACTCACCCCGCTTCGGCTTTCTGCTGAGCGAATGGAAATGAAATACTGGGGTAAAAGCGAGAATTTTGATAAGATATTTCAGGACTCAATGGAAGTTATCAATGAAGAAATAAACAACCTGCAGCATCTCGTAAAAGAATTTTCCAAATTTGCACGAATGCCTTCCGCCAATTTCAACGAATACGACATTAATGAGCAGATCCGTGACATCATTCCTCCCTATCGTGGAAAAGCGGATATTACTCTTACTCTTGATCCTGAACTTCCTGCTTTTTATGGTGATAAGATGCAGATGAAACAGGTGTTTGTGAATCTCATCCAAAATGCCATACAAGCGATGCCAGCGCGCGGCATGATGGAAATAACTTCAAAATATGAGAATAGGACGTTCATTTTTATGATCAAAGATTCCGGTGAAGGCATTTCTCCTGATGACATGGATAGAATATTTCGCCCCTATTATACAACAAAGGAAAAAGGCACCGGTCTCGGGCTTTCAATTGTAAAACGAATGATAAATCAGCATCAGGGGACAATTGAAGTTGACAGCAAAAGGGATGAAGGCACTATTTTTATTATAAAGATCAATCTCAGAAAAAAAGACATAGAAGATTACAATGAAAATTTTAGTAATTGACGACGAAAAAAATATCCGCAGAACACTCACGGATATTCTGGAAGACGAGGGCTACACAGTCCTTGATGCAAGCTCTGGCGAAGAAGGATTACAGGTTCTTGCACGTGAAAATATCGATCTTCTTCTTCTCGATGTTAAGCTGCCGGGCATGGACGGGATCGAGGTACTCAAGAAGGTCCGTAAGGATTTTCCCTCATTGGATGTCATTATGATATCCGGACACAGCATGATAAAAACTGCGGTGCAAGCAGTGCAAATGGGCGCTTACAACTTTCTTGAAAAACCCCCACAACATCATTTTCAGACCTTCGGAAACGCGATCAAAATCAAATTTGTGTTCTTCATAGAACTGATGTAAGAGATTCTGAGGTCTTTCTATTGGTCCCGCAACCAGTTGAGGATAAAACATTACATATAAGGAATAAATGCCAAAATGTTTTTCTGTCTTTTGATTTCCTCTGTAAACTTCAATAACATAACTCAGACTCTGAAAAGTATGAAAAGATAACCCT
>CAYUTH010000234.1:0-3485 GCA_964447485.1 uncultured Candidatus Cloacimonadota bacterium
TTGTAATTTTCAAGAGCTTTATCATATTGTTTCATTCCAGCGTACGCAATGCCACGATTGAGATACGCTGCTATGTAATTTGGCAATTGCTCAATGGCTCTGCTATAATATACAATGGCAGAATCCGGATTATCATTTTCGGCATATGTGAGACCAATATTATAATAGGATTTATGCTGGGATGAGTTCAGCAAAAGTGATTTCTTATAATCCACAAGCGCACTTCCAACATCTCCTTTTCCCTTCAATGCGTTACCCCGATTGATATAGACTTCGTAGTAAGATGGATCAAATTCAAGTGCTTTGTCAAAATCATAAAGCGCTTTTTCATTTTGATTGGACTGCGAAAACGCAAATCCTCGGTTATTATACGAAGACGCATCATGGGGATTTATCTCAAGCGCATGATTAAAATCAAGGATAGCCTTATCAAATTGCTGGAGTTTATTATATGCTGCACCTCGATTATTATATGCAAAAGTGTTTGGTTTGCCATAGATTAAAGCATGTGTCCAAAGTGAAAGAGAATTTTTCCAAACTGGAATTTGAACAAAACCGGTGAGAATCGTAAAGCATAGAATTATGCAAATTGTCGGAAACCACACTTTTTTGGTTTTAAACGTACTAAGCAACCAGCCCATCAATAACGCAATGCCGAACAAGGAGAAGTACATATAACGATCTGCGACATTAGACCATTTCTGGAAGACAAAAGATACTAAACCGGAAACTGGGAGAAATCCTACGATAAATATTAGAAGACTGAGAAGAATGATTGGATTCTTTTTATATGATTTTGCTGCAAAGAACACAAGCAGAACAGGAATTATCCATTCAATGTAAAACCAGAATTTCGGTAAAAGAGTTTGGAATGTCCTTGTATAAGTGACAACTAAAGGAAAGGGAATAAGCGTCTTTAAGATATAGAAATTTATCGTGTCCATCCAGATAAAAAACCGAGACCAGAGTGGTGCAACTTCTGTATGATAAGAAGCCGGTTGAACAAATCGAAGCATTAAAACAAAGGGAATTGTAATGACGATGAATGGAATGATCTTTTTGAAGGAATGCCAGAAATTTTCTTTGAAATAAAGAAGATAGATAAGAAATGCAAAAGCCGGAATTACAACGACCGAGGGTTTGGAGAGCATGCCAAAGACAAACAAAATCAATGAGTTAATATATCGAATTGTGAGGCAGCTTTTAGAAACGCTTTTCTTCTTTAAGATTTCATTTTTTATTAGTAAATAGAGTGAAGAGAACCCAAAGAAAGCGGCAAGCAAGCCCCGGAATTCTGTGATCCATACAACCGACTCAACCTGAAGAGGGTGAAGGAGAAAAATGAGCGTCCCAAAGAAGGCGGACCATTCATTCTTTATAAGCAATTTCAGGATTCTGAAAACGAGAAGTCCATTGAAAATATAAAAAAGAATACTAAACAAATGAAAAGCAAAGGGATTAAATCCATCAACTTTTTGTCCCCATGGAAGAAAAAAGCCGATCTCTTTTATTAATGCCCATGCTGTATACGGCACCGGGATGTACATTTGTGCGTAGGGTTTCGTCCAGAAATGAAGAACATTCTTGAAAGAGGTATATTGCAGATACCGATTCTCGATAAGATTAGGATCTTTATCATCCCACACAAATTCAAAAGATGTGCACTGCCAGTAGACAGCAAGAGGGATAAAAATAAGGAGCAGGTAAATGAGTAATCGGGATTTCATCTCTGTCATATTATGTTTTCTGCGATGCTTTAGCTAACGTTTTCATGAAATGGCTATTGACTTCTATACCGCGGATCTGCGCTTTCCGAATTTCATCCCACGCTTTATCAAATTCCTTTAAGTAATAATACACAACCGCTTTACTAATATAAGCAATCGCAAACTCAGAATCGATTTTGAGGACAGAGTTGAAGTATTCAAGAGCTTCATCAAATTTTTTTTGTCCGAGCAAAAGATATCCTTTCTTATATAAGGCTTTTGTAAAGCCTGTATCATACGTTACAGCGTTTTCAAAGTCCGCATTTGCTGCATCATACATTTTTAAAAGCATAAATTCATTACCCCTATTATAATATGCATTTGCCTCAATCGGAGTTTTCTCGATACAATGACTCCACAAAGTAATATTATTTTTCCAAATAGGCACCTGGATAAATGCTGTGTCTACAGCAAGCAGTGCAATAAGGGCGATTATCAAAAATTTCATAGGTTTATAAGAAAAATATCTATACGCTGCGCCTGCAAGAAGTGCGATTCCGATCATTGAGATGTACATATATCTATCTGCAACCGTTGACCAATTTTGAAAGATAAAAGGCACAAGTCCGGAAACCGGCAAGAATCCTATTATAAAAATGAAATACGCAAAACTCACATTCTTTATTTTTTTGCGATATGCAATAAGCAATGTCAAAAATATGAAAGGAATTATCCAGATGACATATGGATGCCAAGAAGAAAGCACGCGTTGCGCTGTCCTGGCATAAGAGGGAGAAAAGCTAAAAGGAATAAATATTTTCTTAAGATAGAAAACCAGGGAGTCCATCCAGATAATAAAGCGCGAAAACAATGGAACTTCATACTTTAAAACAAATGTCGGTTGGAATAACTTTGTGATGTACACGACAACAAGCGATATGAAAATATATGGAATTGATCTCTTTAAGACCTGTCCCAAACGAAGCCCCTTGAACATAAGTGCATAAATGAAAAAGATTGGAAAGAATACAATTCCGATTGGCTTCGATAAGACAGAAATTAAAAATAAGACAACGCAAAGAAGTGTGTCAAAAGCATTCTTCTTGATATGAGACAGCGATTTATCTGCAGCAAGCAAAAACAGTAAACCCCAAAATGTCGAAAAGAGTCCACGAAATTCCGTCACCATTGAAACCGCCTCAGCTTGGATGGGGTGTACAAGGAAAATAAGCGATCCAATGAACGCAGCAGAAGTATTTTTAAGAATTTTTCGAAGAAAATAAAAAACAAGGATGCAATTTATGAAGTGAAAAAGAACATTAAAAAAATGGAAAAAAGAAGTATTAAAAGGAATTCCTGTTAAAAATTTGCTGATTAATGTCATGATAAAAATTGCAGTATATGAGATTGGAATGAACATACCCTGATATGACTCGGTCCAGAAGTGGAGGAGATTATGAAACGATAGTTTCTCAAGATATGGATTCTGTACAAGATGAGGTCCGTTGTCGTCCCATACAAAATTATAAGTGAGTGTTTGTCCGTAGATGAGAAATGTAAAAATAATCAGCAGGAGCACAAGAAGTGCAACAGAAGTCCTATTTGAATCTAATGCACCTTTTTTCATAGGAAAAGAGATTATGAATTGTTTCGGAAAGTATTCACATCGATATTGTGTTTATTGAATTTTTCATAGAGATTAGGGCGTTTTATGCCCGACAGCTCTGCAGCTTTTGACACATCTCCACCGCATTTTTTTAGCAGCTTCTCGACATAATT
>CAYUTH010000235.1:0-3483 GCA_964447485.1 uncultured Candidatus Cloacimonadota bacterium
AAATAACAGCAATTAATGTGAGTAATAACTTTTTCATTACTTCACCTCTCTTTCTGAAATTAGTTTTATTATCTTGCTCGTTAGGACGTTCACCCTTGCATGAAATGTGGGGTCATTCGCATATTTCTGATTAACATTATTGTAAAGTTCCTGAAAACTCTTATTAGTCATTAAACTACGGACATGGTAAAAGGTATATAGTCCCTCTGCGATAGCTCTTCTTATTTCTTCTGCTAACTTGTCCATTACTTCACCTCTCTTTCTACTTTATAATTATAACCTTCCAATAGGTGTATATAGCTCTTTTATCGCAGACATATTCCCCTTGTATGCAACTATGATTTTTTGTTCTCGTTTGGGAAACTTGCGATAATCAAGCGTTCTTTTCGCTTGTGCTAATCGTGTAAATTCAGCCTCTAAATATATTATTTTATTATATACCGATAACCCATTTTCTTTCATAAATATTTCAGTTTCTGATTCATGACAGTGATATGCTCCGTTTTTATCTCTACTGTCTCCAGTCATTACAACAAAGAAACGGTTATCGTTTAAATGTTCAATCGCCTTTTTATATCCAGAAAACAAAGTGTCTCTAAATTCGCCATAAGTTGATAGATGATTTATTTCGCCCGGTGGTGGATTTCCATCATAATCAAGATATTTTTCAACCCTGTAATACGGAGGACAAGAGAATATCAAATCAAACATTCCTTCAGGACCATATGTTGAGCTGTCACTTTTTACCCATTCCACTCCCGGAAATTCACAACACAATTTATTGTTAGCATCGCATTGGTTTTGTCTAATTTCGCTTGCAGTATATTCATAACCATACCCCCCGGCTACAAATCCAAATTGTACACCGCCGCCAAATGGATTATATATTCTCGTGCCTTCTGCTGGCATAAAGAAACGTAATATACATTCGCAAGCAACCGGGTCAAGAACAGAAGCATTGCCATTTAGGTTTTTACTCGAGTTGTTTTTTACTTTTCCGTTTTCTATAGATTGTTTTGTCAACACAACATTTGAAAAACCAGCCTCACCCTGCCAACACCCTTCACGTGATGCAAATTTAGGATTCGGTATATTGTGTTTTTCTCCAGATGCTTCAAGTTTCGCATTCCATTCTTTTTTCATCTTCAACCAATCACCTTTAGTTGAATTCCATGTATTGGTCATGGTTGCATGGGCAAGGCGCTTCATTCTAACATCTTCCATTTTTCCGTAGACCATGTAATGAAAACCGCTCAATTCCAGGTATGTTTCAAACCCTATTGCCCGGAACACCTTTGGACATTCAAGGTCATGCTTCGTGCTTACGGTCATTATCATGGGATAACCGTATGTGTTTTGTTCAATTATTTTGTTTACCATTTCGCTGTATATGGTCTTGCTTTTTTTGTCCATACTCATAGCGGATTGCAACAAACAAAACTCTCCGGCCTCGTGATTTACCTGGAAGGTAAAAAACCCACTAAACTCACCATTAATTTTTACTATTATGGCAGAATGGATTTGCATGTTTTTTCTTGCCGCCCGATAAGCCACCTTATCCTCAATTGCTAACTTTGCGACCACCTCTTCATACCCAGACCCAATAACACTTTTAACATATTCAAATTCTACCGCCTCTGTGAACATATTTACCTGCTTCATTTCTTCGCTATTATCTTCACTCGGAAACATCATGCCCTGTTCTTTGTCCATTTTGTATCCTCCCCTTTTTATTTTTTTAAATTCAACGCCACACTGATCTGGACATGTACTACACGGCCCAATATATGCGTCTCTCCTTGTAATGCTGATACTCGAACCTCCCCCCAGATCTTTGTGCCATCCGACTACAATATCACCCCCAATAACCCTTCTATCCGTCTTGGGAATTCGAAGGGGATTATCTATTATAGGTGTATACAAAAACAATTTGTTTTGAATTTCGTCCATCTGTCGTCCATTCTCAGTATTTCCGAATTTTACCGATACAATCCTTAAAACTGCCCTAATTGAGAAATCCCTTAACCTTAAAAATTGATATAACCTATGATTGCGTTCAGATTCTATATCAAGTGGACTAATTGATATATTCACTACTACGCCATGTTTCCGTAAAGACTTCATGTGATTACAGGTCATATTAATCCATGATTTTGTAACTATAACCGGCGTTTTATACTTCGACAACCATTCACAGACTTCAACCGTCCAATCCCAGTCATGACATGGCTCACCCATTACACCGATCCTAAACCATGAAGCACCATCATTTTTTATCTGATGCTCTATGTTGCGCTTGTTGCATTGGTTACGAGTTACAGCTTTTGAAAAATCAATACCGTATCTTTTTGCTGTTTTTGCGGCATAACACAAACCATAACATCCACCATTCGGATATTTTTTCATACCACTTGTACAGCCCTTAACTGTATCTAAATCCAACACACCTTTACGATTTTTAGTAACAGTTAAAACCGGTAAATATTCCCTCATTTTTTTATTGATCCCTCTACTTTAAAATTATCTTTTCTTCCTGTAATCTGGCATGTTTATCTTAACAATCTTCATATCTGCAAGTCTTGAGGCCATCCTTGCATCGATTTGCGTTTCAATTTCCTCAAGAGATAGGTTAGTAGTAACTATTGTTGGCCTTAATTCCCTGTTTCTTCTATCAATTATAAGATATAGGCTTTGAATTGTGAAATCACTTACCTTTTCCGCTCCAAGATCATCAAGGATTAGCAACTCACATTGGGAATATTTATCCAGAACATCGCTTTCTGTGTCTGCCTCGCATTTCCCATAATCATCATATTTTTTTATTGAAGGCCGGAAAGTAGCTCTTATTTCAAGAAGTAGTTCTGGAGCTGTTACGAATAGGTAATTAATATGGAAATTCCTTTTCATTAATTCCCTTAATATAGAAACAGCTAAATGAGTTTTACCCGAACCAGTTTTTCCTATAAATAAAATACTTCCCGGATATTGAAACAATCCAGCATCAAATGAAGATTTTTCCCCAAGATATCTTATATCTCGGATAAAACCATCTGTATATTCCAGCAATATCTTTTTTATCTCAAGAGATCCAGTAAAGTTATCTAATGATTTTCCCCGGAACTTACTTGGGATCTTTGTCATGTATAATTCGGGCGTTATCTCATGTTTCCTTTTTTCTTCTTCATAATATAATTGCTCTTCTTTTTGTTTTATTTCCCATTTATTTTCTTCTAAACTTCTCGCTAATCTCTCTTCCTTTATTTTTTCGCAGTCTTCACACCTAACATCCATCTTCAGGCCATGAACGCATATGGGTATGTAATCACGAAAATTCGTGATCGATGGGGTAGGGCTGTCCATCTCCCGTGGCTCTTCCCGGTTTTTTAGGAGTCGTTCCTGAGCTTCCTGTAGTTTTTTCATAATTACCTCCTTGATCTCTTTGTTCCCAATTTCTAATAGTAGCTTTCCAGTCTTTCATTTTGT
>CAYUTH010000236.1:0-3478 GCA_964447485.1 uncultured Candidatus Cloacimonadota bacterium
CATGGCATAACTTTCCTAAAGTAGTATATATTCGTCAATTATTATTGAAAATCAATTAATTGTTAGATATTTTATCAGTGTGATAAATTATCAATGAAGATATCTTCATGTATTACTATAAATTATGAGTCAGATTTTAATTGATGAAATCAAATTTCCTTCTCAAGTGATTCATTTGTTTATATTCAATTAAGTTTTCTCTCTGCAATCTTCCAACAATGATTCCAGGGCAAAGATTAATTTTGTCTGCTAAATCCAGAATAGATTTTTCAGTAAATTTTGCAGATGTAATAAATTTTTTCCATAACTTAATAGGAATTAAAAAATTGCTAGCAGACATATCTGCCTCTAATTCTTTTCTGTTATCACTAGGTGATTTTGTTTCAATAAATATATCGCTTTTCCCATGAAGTAGTATATGTGCTGCTTCATGAAAGAATGTGAACCAGAAATAGTCCTCAAATTTCCTATAAAGAGATAATTGGATCATGGCTTTTTTCGGATTTATCCATTTTGTTATACCATATACCGGTAAACCTTTTAATCGCTGAATAAATATCAATGCAACTCCCGCTTTAGCACATAGCTCAACAATGATACTCTCAAAATATTCAGGTTCTGTAGTTGTTAAATCTCTTATAGATTTTAATGCTTGAATGAATTGATTTCTATTAAATAAATTACATGATAAATTTTGTGCTTCAAGCTCGCCTTTTCTTAACCAAACCGAATTTGCTTCGGGCTTTCTTATAAATGCTTTTGATTGTTTATAAGAAACTTCAGGTGACATCCATACATTTGACCATTCATCAGGTGAGGAAATGCAAAAAAAATTTAAAAGCTCTGACAGCTGTTCAATATCACTCTCTTTTTTCTCAATCCATTTTAATTTTATAATTTCATTAATTGGAAATTTTTTTAACCAACCTATATTTTTTGACAACTTCTCTTTTTCTTTTTCATAAGCCAAAAATTCATCATATCGTTTTTGCCTATTATTCCAGAATGAAGAAGGCACTCCAAGAACTCTTTCTAACTGAATTGCAGTTCCAGGTGTGATCGAGATTTTACCTTTGATTATCTCATTTATTTTATTTATTGGACGACCCATCCTATGGGCTAAGCTTGTTTGTGTCCATCCTTTTTCTTCAAGCAAATCTAATATTGTTAAGCCGGGCTTGCTAATAGTAGAAGGCTTATATTCATTTTTTATATCATTTGCCATGATAATCTCCGATTTCAATAATTTTAATTACATTGATTTTTTTTAAATCTAACCATCCATCTTTTGATACAGGCATAGGATCAGCAATTGGCTCCATTACTAACCTTTTAGGATTATCCAAATCCATCGCCCATTGTCCTTTCCTGTTTTCTTTTAAGGGATGAAGCCGTCCTGGTAAGTATTTCATGATTTCCATGTTATCACAGTCTCGAATATCATCTAATCTTCTTTGTAGTTTACCAGTTGCGTTATTACATTGCTTCTTCACTTTTGAGTTTCCGAAAATAATTTCCATTTTTATTAACCCTTGGGGTAAAAAATATTTTATATAAATATTATGTCAAATAAAATCTTATTTATTTAATAGCGTTTAACAAAAAAAATCATATAATCATATTTCTTGACGAACAATAATAATAATTTTCTAAGTTTTACATGAACTTTCCAGGAGGCACATCGTGCTGAAAACTAAATACATTAAGACGCTTGAGATACTCACATCGCTCTTGATTTTAATAACGTTCATCGTTTCGCTCTACAGCATTCTGAATATTCATATATACAATCCATTTACACCGGCTTCGCTTTTTCCCGGAGTTCTGAGCCAGGATGTGGTGTCATTAGTTGTTTCCGTTCTGCTTCTGATCGTGCTGGTGAAACTCCGCAATTCATCGGAAAAGATCTATCTTGTGTGGATCGCCCTGATCGGCTACCTTCTTTATGCATACGGCATATATGCTTTTGACAGGGTGTATTCAATGTTCTTCCTGTGCTATGTCGCGATCTTTGGTTTATCTCTGTTCAGTCTGATCATATTCTTCAGCTCCATCGATCTGGATTATTTCATTGAAATACGAACCGAGCATATTCCCAAAAAATCCATTGCAGTTTTTTTATTTGTACTGGCAATTTTATTTATTTTTACATGGATGAAAATTATTATTCCGGCAATGACATATCACATTCAACCTGACGGGAATTCGATCTTTGTCTTTGATCTCTCTTTTTTCATTCCCCTGCTCGTTATTACGGCGATAAAGCTCTTCCAGAATAAAAAATTGGGTTATCTACTTTCGGGAATTCTTCTGATGAAAATGGGATTTCTCGGGTTTTCAGTATTACTCGGCGCGCTTATAGCCCCATATTTTGGATTACCATTTTCTATCTTTGAAGTAGTGTTGTATGCAATACTCGGAGTAGGAAGTTTTATTTTTGCGATCATTTATATCAATGCCCTGCGTTCGGATTGGGATTTGGAGTCGAAGGACTGAGATGAACAAAAATGCAGTTAATATTCGAAGGAAAATTTGACAGCAAATAAATAGTTTTAATAAAATTATTCGGATTGTCTTAGTTTAAGGTAGTAAATAAATAGAAGTGATAGAAAATAAGTGTACAAAAACTTGACAAAAATTTATACGACAAATCGGATATACACATTAATCGTCGCAGTTCGGATTTATCTGGACTGTTAGTAATATTCGCCGCCCGTCAATGATGGGCGGTAAACATTAAAAATTATGGACAAGATAGCGATTTTCATTGATTCTGGGTATTTAGATAAAATAACAATCAAATTTGGTTTTAGAATTGATTACAAGAAACTAATTAAAGATGTTTCTAATAAATACGAGTTATTTAGAACTTATTATTATTATTGTGCACCATATTCAAGCCCAATTCCAACCGAAGTTGAAAAGAAAATGCAGTCTAAACATAGTAAATTTATTTATGTAATGCAACAAATACCCAGATTAGAGCTTAGAAAAGGTAAACTTGAAAAAAGAGATTCTTTTTATGTACAAAAGAGAGTAGATATTCTACTTGCCGTTGATTTGGTAAGATTATCTTGGAAAAATCAAATTCAGGCAGCTGCTTTAATTACTGGTGATAGTGATTTTGTTCCAGCAGTTAAAGACGCAAAAGATTCTGGGATAATAACAAAACTATATTATCATAAAGAATGTGTTCATGATGAATTAAAACACTGTTGCGACGACACAATTGAAATAACAAATTCAGTTATCAGTAGCTGGAAATTAATTTAAAGTCTATCATTTTCTTCAATATCATCATTGAAATATATTTCTTGTTGAGTTCCAAAAGCTCTATTGAAATGCCTCATAAACGTACGCCAATACTGATGAAAATTAAGTTACATAAGATTTCTTATATATTTTCAACATGACCCTCCCCACATACCTCGCCACCCTCAACAAACGCTACAAATCCGGTATCTCAAGCGAGCATACC
>CAYUTH010000237.1:0-3432 GCA_964447485.1 uncultured Candidatus Cloacimonadota bacterium
GCCATGTACATGATCATGCGTGCGACATCGCCTTTTGCTTCATCACGAGGTTCATAGGAATCACTGTCAGTGTTGCCAGCATAGTCTCCATAATATCCATAAACCGGGCTGCCACCGTAATCAAAATCCTTATTCCCGCGTATCGAGTTGACGTATACATCGCTAGGTCTAATATGGTGAGCATCAGTGCCGCAAGGGGGCGTTGTACCAAAATCTCCGTGTGATTTTGCCCAGACATGCTCGCGGTTCCACTCATCGGGCAAGCCCCCAAACGAATCCTTGCTTTGAGAGCGCCCTGTGTAAACCAGGATCACATTGTTGGTATTTGCCGGATCTTCATCCGTATCGATAAGAATATAATCGCGAAGATCGGCATAGGTATATTCGGTATGTCCTTTTATGATATTATAGAGAGCTGTTTTGAGCTCATCTCCATACAATCCTTCCGTGCCGTCATAATAATCTGCACAAAGAAATGAAAAGAATACAAGAATAAAAACAAGACTAAAAACTATTTTCTTCATATTAAAAAAAACCTCGCACCGTCATTGCTGCGAGGTTGAATTATTGTAAAGTTTAATCTTTTCTTATCGAGGCAAATCCTTTAATCGAGAAATTTCTTTTTTTTGATCGCAAAAACATAGACTGTTATAAAAACAGAGTATATAAGACTCGTAATAACGATCTTGTAGAAAGAGGACGTTTCTCCCCAATGAACAAAAAGATGAGAAAAGAGATTCTCAACGAGGAAAACAAATATTCCAAAAAGGACAAAGACCGTTATTCCATAAACGATACAGTTCTTTTTTAGAAGAGTGATAAATTTTTGCATATTCCTCCCTTATTTTAGTTTCACGACCTTCCCTATATTGTCACCGCTGTTGTTGAGTTTGAAGAAATATACACCGCTCCTCACATCATTCCCTTTGTTATCGCAACCGTCCCACATTGCTTCACGCATTCCCAAACTGGGGTTTGGGAACGAGGTAATGGTTTTAATAAGCTGTCCTTTTATGTTGTATATAAAAATCTCTGTGTTCTCTGTGATCTCTGTGGTTTGATTGAATGATATCATTGCAGATGTCAAGAAAGGATTTGGTGTGACTGTCAGCAGTGCTGTTTCTTCAGGATGCTCAGGTTCGACGGCTACAGGAATATAACCAAGTGTTCCATTTGTATTGATGTTTTGCGCATAAATATCTCTTCCGCTGCGTTCATCTTCCCATGCTACAACCCATTGCGAACCAGTAAGGGAACTTGCTTCAGGATGCACCTTGGATGAGCTTACCGTACACATCGTGACAATATCACCTGTCCAGATGAAATCACCGTCAGAGTCGAGAGCCATAGCTTTCACATAGTCGTCGTTCGTTCCTTCGGTATAAAATACTGTTACATCAGTAGCGGTATGCCCAACACTAAAGGGATAGACATTTATTGCAGAAAGGGGAATAATAATTCTTCCTGCGTCTTCCCACTTTCTTGTACCTGCGACATCGATTTTCTGTCCGTAAATTCCACGGTTGTTCTGATCTGCATCCATTTCGTTCCAATACGCATAGAGCATTTGAGTATCCTCAAGATATGCAAGGTAAGGATAGAAATGCTCGTTTCCGAGATTTGTGGATACGATAACACCATTTGCCATAAACTGGCAAACTCCGTTGGAATTGACATGCTGGACATAGACATCAGAATTCATATTGCTATCCCTGTCTTCATGCCAGCCGATGAAAAATCCGTTATTCTCGTCCAGTACGATCTGAAGATCCTGTGTCCATGCAGATATACCTCCGGCGGTTGAGATCGCACATGGCTGAAACCAGGCAGCAGTTCCGTTCATATCGTATTTCTGAGCATAGATGTAACGTGTCGGATACATTGTAGACCCCGTATCGTCAAAATATTTCACGATAACATTATCATTCTCTACTGCAATTGGTTGAGGCCAGGTATATCTATTAGATCCGGTAATAGCAATTCCTGTTGATCCCCACAGAAGTGCTCCGGCAGGACTGATCTTCTGAATGCGGCTGATATATTCAGAACTCCATGCAATAACCGCATTCCCCGTACTCGTAACGGTGACTTTCGGAGCCGCATCAAAATCTGTCGAGTTAGAAAGTTCGAGCCCATCTGGTCCCCACATAAAAATCCCATCCGGGGATATACGATATGCATAGATATTATTATTGCCAGCATTCCGAATATCCTGGAACGTCAGGATGGCATAATTATCGTGATCAACTGTCATGTCCCAATCGGTGAGCCAGCCCATCGACGTGTGGTCACTGATAAGAATGCCATTGTTTACCCATAATGCATTACCTGCAGAATCGTATCGCTGCAGACGGACATTATAATTACCACTTTCATTGGCAAAGTATCCAACATAAATATCTCCCGTAGGTCCGGGTACTACTTTGGGAATGGCGTCTTCGCCCGGAAGACCGCATACAACTGTGTTTACAGCCGGGTCGGAAGACCACTCGGCATACAATGCAATAGTAAATATTGCACAAAATAAAATTGTAAGAAAAACTCTTTTTTTCATACAACCTCCGCGTTGTTTTTTATAAAATTTTCATTTAATTTATTTTTAAATTCAACTTTATTTATTTGTACTTACCGGAATATTTTCATAAAGTGTCAAGAATTTACATAAGCTGTTGCAATAAAAAAAAGACGCACCGAGGTGCGCCTTTTATGGTGAATAATCTAGTATTACTTATTTCATCAATATCATTTTCTTTGTAAGAATTTCCTTGCCTGTATCAAGAGTATAGAAATAAATTCCGCTTGCAGCAATTCTACCACTCTCGTCCAGCCCGTTCCAGGTTGCAGATTGATCTTCAGGAATGAGGGTTTTCACAAGTTGTCCATGAATATTGTAGATTTTGATCTGTCCTATTACAGTGTGCGGAAGTGAGAAGGAGATTGTTGTTGAGCCGCTGAAAGGATTCGGATTGTTCTGAATAACGAGCTCGTTTCCGGGAGTAGGATCAACAGACACATTAGAAATAATATCGCTTGCGTAGCGCGGATTGATGCGGTAATGCTCATCTGTATAATTCCAATCAACCACACCAATAATATCATACGGATCGCCTGATGCAACAGCAGAATCAAGAAGCGTGCCGGTTACAGCATAGCCATAGTCAACTCCGTCGCCGATCACAAACATCGTGCTCCCGCCATCATCTGATCCGACATATGCATCTGTATCAATGCCTTGTATGACCGCATGCTCGATCATTATAAGTTGACCTTCCCATACTTCTGCAGGATTGGTATTTGCAGGGATTGTCCAATCGATGCCGAGTCCGCCAATAATAGTTGGCGTTATCTCAGTTCCAGTCTCAAGGTCTAAGAGAATAGGATCTACCAATTCGGTTTTATTGTTGTACTCATCGCGTGTTGCATAGAAAAGAA
>CAYUTH010000238.1:0-3425 GCA_964447485.1 uncultured Candidatus Cloacimonadota bacterium
ATGTGATAATAACCAACCTCATTTGTGTAGCCTCCCTTATTACCGATGGTTATAAAAGCATTTTCGATTGGAATTCCTGAAAGAAGTTCGGTAACCATTCCCTCTATACTTCCGGTAGAGTATCTTGCACACATTGAGTAGCCGTCATAACTTCCTCCATGATACATTTCATTATCAGCACATAATAGATCATAAGAAAAAGTCAACATCATTGCACAGAACAAGATGCTTAAAAATATTCTTTTATTTATTCTTTTCATGGTAATTCCTTTTTATCGTGTTCTTACGGCTCTAAAGCCACATAAATGCCATCTGAGATCAATTGATGTGCACCCGGCTCGCCAACGAGCGGATACTCTTAAACATTCCTCAGTATATGACCAACTGCCCCCCCTGTATCCCGCACCATAGAGAGGCCAATTACTTTCATCTGTAAAACCTTCACTTGTCAGAATTCCATTACCATGACCACCTGTATATTGTCCGGAATTTGTAATATCCCCATTTTGGTCTTTTTCTGCAACACTCACGCATCTCTCTCTCAAATTTCCTGACAGATCCATGATGCCATAGTAAGAACCTCCTGAACTTTCTCTGTCAGATGAAGAAGTAGCAAATATTCCGCCACGAAGAGGTCCAAAACTCCGATCACCACCATTAAAATGTTGGTCTCCATAGCAGCAATTTGCACCTGTGTTTGTGATTATTTCCGTACCGTCTTCAGGCCCGGTAACACCATTATTGATAGTAGTGGCTGGTACAATCGTTGTATTACCCCAAGCAAATTCATCTGTAACCAAGGGCTGATCGCCTCTGCATGCCTTCTCATATTCGAGTTCTGTCATTGGTCTTAATCCCGTCCAATCAGCATATGCATAGCCGTCCTCTAATGAAAGCCAGTTACATGCGCGATCAGGACGCTTTGCATAATACTCGGGCCAATCACCAAAAATCGTATATCTCATATTTGGAGAGGAGCCGCCATAAAAATACCTGTTCCCGGCTTGTTCTTCGGTGAGGGAATTTAAGAAATCTACATATTCTCCTTGTGAAACAGCATATTTCATACAATAAAATGGAGAATATCCTTTAGGGTAATCAGCACATAAAGAGTCCGAACCATATGATATGCCGTTAAAATTTCCAGTTCCTCCAAAAAGTGCGCTATACCCATCTCCGATCCACCTGATATTTCCTTCGGGAATGGGATTCTCGCTCGAAATTTGAGTGGTTGGATATTGATAGGTTGTGTCTATCAAAAATTCGTTATCCATATTTTCACTCGCAACAGTATTTAGGTTCAGTATTCCTTCAGGAACATACACCATCTCAATACCGGAGACCTTAACGTCTAATGTCGCGTCATCAGCAATACCGTCCAAACCGTAATTCCACCTGAGTTTTACATCACCCCAATTATTTGTTCCATATCCCAATTCTGATCTATAAATAAAAATGCCTTTACCTGTATTATCTTTGGTAAAGGACGCATCGATTTCAGCTCCCGGGGGTGGGATATGTTCAGCATCTATCGTAGAAAAGGTACTATGTTTCCAATCACTCTCAGATGAGAGCTTCCACTTTGCAAATATCCATGCAGCATCCCAGTTGGAAGGACCTTCGTCAGTTCGCCAGGAGTTATCCCACACAATATCAATCTGAATATACATATAATGGTCCGTGACATTTTGATCAACTAAAGATAAATTGGTAACATTCAGGGCGTTTGCATCTAATTCCATCCAGAAAAAAATCCCTATAATACTTAGGATTATAATTAACTTTCCTAATTTATTATGCTTCATGTAGCTCCTTACTATGAAATTTTGTGAATATAACTTGTTGAAAACAGAATAAAGTTCGCATGTATAATCACTTATTTTTTATATATTCGTCAAATGGGATCGCTCTGTCCCAGTACATTTGAAAAACCATCCTAAATGTACTTGCCAACACTGTATCGTCAAAAGAAGTGAACGTCAGATCAACATTTTTGTTCAGATTTCTTTCTAATGCAAAAACGACAATTTTAGAGTCAAAAATCATGAGTTTCAATGGCAAAGACTCTGCTAACCTTACATCTTCTCCAGCATTCTTTAAAAATTTAATTATTTTTAAGTAACTCGTATTGTCCTCTACTATTTCATAAATCGTTTTGTGCTTAACACTATTGGACAGACTCTCTCTCTGTAATTTGGTTATTTGCATTAATTTATTTAGATTCATTACAAAAGGAGGTTTACTAAATGCAAGTACTTCGTTTTGAGCTTGAGATTCTAATTTATTAAGTGTATCAATGAAGCTTGCTTTCGTATGTAATATTTTAATAAATTCAGGAGTTGAATTTGGTTGTCTTGAATGATATAAGGGTGTTAATTTGTCAGATAATTCACTTATAGTAGTAATTTTTTGTTTGTAATTATCTAATATCAATTCGAATGCTAAGGCTGGTTTAACTGCTTGATATATACTTACTAAACCTTTAATTTCTCTGCAAAATCCCTTTTCAATAAGTTTTTTCAGTAATCCATAAACGTATGACCTATTTAACTGTAATATTTTTGAAAGATTTCCTGCAGTTAAGTCATTTAATAATAAATGATAGTATGCTCGTGCTTCAGCTTCGGTAAGTCCTAATTGTTGCAATTTATTTATATATTCTTTGTTTTTGATAATCATAATACAATATAAATTACTGAATTAAACACCTGTCAAGTTTTTTGTTTGGTATGCAAACAAAATTTTCATCAATCGGACAATATATTAATTTAGAAATAATTTTTACAGCTGATAATGCAGTAATAGTATGATTACTAAACCTCTCTGCACTTGTGGAGAGGTTTTTTTTTATATTCTTGACATAATTATTATAATAAAATCATAAATAATCTCAAAAATTTTCATCAAGAAATAATAATGCATAGAAAATCTCTTATCGAACAACTCACGGTATATACTCCTTTTGATTCTCAGGAAAGAGCAAAGCACCAGCAGATGCTTGGGTTCCTGTCGAGGAATAAAAATGGATTTCAGAACACACACCTTCCCGGGCATATTACCGGATCAGCATGGGTGCTTGATTCATCCAAAACAAAAGTACTGATGACCCATCATGTAAAACTCGGAAAGTGGTTGCAGCTTGGCGGTCATGCAGATGGTTTAGAAGATATACTCGGTGTTGCACTTCGAGAAGCAGAAGAAGAGTCCGGACTCGATTTCATCCAGCCATTGAGTCTTCATATCTTTGATGTCGATGTACATGCAATCCCGGAAAGAAAGCACTTCCCCAATCACTTTCATTATGACGTCAGATTTCTTTTTGAGGCGGACGAAACCGAACCGTTCCATGTTTCTCACGAATCATTTAACTTACAATGGATAGATCTCGAGGAAGTCCGACGATTTAACGATGAAGATTCAATTCT
>CAYUTH010000239.1:0-3422 GCA_964447485.1 uncultured Candidatus Cloacimonadota bacterium
TTTAAGGCTAATTTTGAACCAAATCTATCTAAAGTTATTTATAGTTGACTCCTATATATGAATCAATTTAACTTTTTATAAGAATTTTCTTATTCACCTTCGCCTGGATTATCCACAAAACGATCATCCAGATATTTGCGATGATAATCATGTAACCAAAGAAAATTATGGGTCTGAACAAAATTGCAGAAAGGATCATCACGAATGCCTGTGCGGTGGGTCCTATCCAAAACCAGAGGTGTATTAAAACTTTGTTTTTTTCGTAATATGTTTTTTGGTCATAGACTTCTTGTTTGCCTAATCGGAGAAGTTGAAGATGAGAATATCCAAGGTAGAGTGCGATCATAACTTTATCAAGAAGTTTGCCTTTTTCATGTTTGATAGTGCGCAATTCTTCTTTGAAGTGCTTCTTCGCTTCCCACGTTGATTTTATCATACCGAGACCGTGCGCCATGAATTCCACACGATAATAATCAACGATCATAGAATGAAATATCCAGCTCACAGCTGATATTGCAAGGAGTGTCCAATGAGATATGGAAATCGAAAAAGGCACCTGATAACCGGCATTAGCTAAGCCGAGTCCATACCCGATAAAGACTGCTACTCCAACAGAATAATCAGCAAATCCGTCTATGATCCGTCCAACTGCCGAGCCGCTGTTTTTCAGGCGTGCGATCATTCCGTCCACACAATCCAGCACCAGGCAGAAAAAGTGTAATGATCCGGCAATGATAAAGCAGGTTGCAGTTCCTTTTGAGAAAATAAATCCACTGATCACACCTGTAATGATAGTCATCAATGAAACCTGGTTAGGTGTGATGCGTGTTTTGTAGATCAATTTCACAAAGATGAATGCGATAGGTCTCAGAATATAAAGGGTTAAAGTTTCATCAAAAATGATGTGTTTCAGAGTGCTTTTAAATTCTTTAAAAACTTTTTGATTATATTCAGTGATATTATTTCGTACTTTTGTTTTTTTTGACATTTATTACTTATTATCCTTTTAAAATATATTTATCCTGACCAGTTTTACAACTGTTCAAGTGAAGAAAACCAGCAATATTTTTTTGCATTCTAAAGGATTATAAGATCGACCTTTATGATCTTTCTGTCCATGCATACGTAAAAACATTTTTCTACATAATCATAATCGGAAATATAATCTATTTTACCATCGAACGCTTCCTCTGCGATCACATCACCTTTGCCTGCAAGGATTAGCCTCACGACATTCTTGTTTGATAGGATATAATAGTTTTGCTCGAGTCGTCCATCGCGTATGTAGTCGATAGGGATTACTTGCGGGGATTGTTTATTAAATTTCTCATATGTCGCAGGTTTGGCTTTTTGCCATTCGATCTTTCCGTGTGCTTTGTCAAGAAGAGAGTGATTTCCGCGTCCATCTATGATGAGGAGTTTCTCGTCGCGAAGTGATTCCACATTCTTGATCTCACCATCAAATACGACCTTCCATTTTAGCTGGAAGGTGTTCTTCTTTACGCAGGTCAGTTCACTTCCTGTGATGATATAAATATTTTCAGCATCGAAGAATGGGGGCATGGTGATTTCAACCGGGCTGATCCACTGCCACTCTTTCACCTCGAAGCCCGGATAGGGCATATTCTGCAAAAGTGACCTGTAATCGATCAAACTTTTCTTCTTTTCACTTATGAATTCCTTACCGCTGCTCAGAAGTCCCTGTCCCCATTTGCGCCCGAACACGACATATGCGGTTGCGACGATAATAACAATGAGCATAAACCGTCCGGTTGTTTTGGAATTTATGCGGAATTTCCTGCGTGGCTTGTAATGGGAATGCATCTCGGCGGCTATGATATGAACTATGGGTTCGGCACTTTCCGAAAAGAGATTGTCAAAGGTCTTGAGGAATTCCTTCTTGTTTTCTATCGAAGTATCGAGCTCTTTTGCAAAAAGGAAAGGGAGAATGAGGATATCCGTGTCGTGTTTAAGTTCGAGAGTGAGTACTTTTATCTGGAGCTCACCTTCTTTTATGCCAAGTATGGGAACATGGAATGACTCTTCAAAATTTTTGTGAATATCCAATCCAACCGGTGTGAGCTTGTCATTGTATGCATAGATTATCAGACGTCCGGTTTGAACAAAATATGCGACCCCATTTTTGATAACGCATATCACTGCGGACATCTCAAATTTGCAGTTTTCGCGGTTGAAATAAGCAGTAAGATGCCAGCTCATTTCTTTTATCGTGTTCTGCAGTCGTGTTTTTACATCATAGGATTTATCATAGAAATTTTCTTTGAATACATTAAGGAGAACGCCGATTGCTTTCTCTGCTTTCTCGCTCTTCTCATAGGAATTGAGGATGAGCGTCACCTTTTCCTGCGACTTTTCATAAAAATCTGTATATATGTAATTACCATCTTTGATGGAATATTTTGTCTGGATGGTGATATGTTTTTTTGTCATTTCTTCAGGAGTCTCAGCGCTGCTTTAAATAAAATTTTGTTGCTCATGAGCATGTTCGTGTAGGATGCATTTGCCATGGGACAGTAGCATTTTTCTTTGCGGATCGCTGTGCGTTCTTTTTTTAAAAGAGCACTCTTTTTCCAGAGTTTTTTGAAATTATAGTTGTATTTTTTTAGGTTTCCCACTACTATTGACTTGATACAACATGGCCACACATCGCCATTTGGCACCATTTGTGCGGAGAGAATTCCGGCATAGCATGGAAGCACACGATGCTGTTCTTTGAGTATTTTCTTTACCATTTTGTAGTATTCGATGCGGAAGGTTTTTGTGATCTTGTTCATGCCCTTGAAGGGAGTGTTCCTGATCTTATGAAGCAGAAAATCTATTGCCTGGGAATAGTCCATGACGCGGGGTGTGATGTCCTCGTTCATCGTGTCCAACTCGACCCTGTTCTCTGCGATCTCAGTAATATAGGAGTCAGGATGAAGGTCCATCAGACTTCCGGCAATTTCACGAAAACGACCGACATTGAACTTCGAGATTACAGTATGAATCCCCACATTCACATTGCACATATTGATCTTTTTAATCCCCTCAAATGTTTTCAATGCTTTCTCATACGCATCGGGAACGCCTCTTATTGCGGAATCACGTTCTTCGAGATCGTCTATTGAAACATTGATCACGATATTGCTTTTCGGGCAGTTTTGAGCTATTGTTTCAACACGTTTGGGGATTTCTTTGAAGAGCAGTCCATTTGTGGGAATATTGATGATACTCGGTTTAGACCTTTTATAGATGACATTAATGATCTCTTCGAGGTCGCGTCTCAGGAATGGTTCACCGCCGCTGATGGTTATCCAGTAGGCGCTTTTACCGATCGTGCGGAATATTTTATCATATTCATCTACAGTAAGTTCGTCACTTTTGATCTTGTAGATATTACAGGTTTTACAGCGGGAATTGCA
>CAYUTH010000240.1:0-3415 GCA_964447485.1 uncultured Candidatus Cloacimonadota bacterium
TGTTATTTTATTTGCGCTGTATTTCTCTCCATATTTGATTCGCGGAAAAAACGTTTTTATTCCGATTCACGACAATCTTAACCAGTTGAACATGCAGGGAATTTTTGATGGAAAATTCGAAGCATCTTTTTTTCCGGGAACTGAAACTCCGGATTACACTCTGCCGTCTTCTCAAAATGTCTTTCATCTGTCCCATCTCAAACTGGATAAAATATTTTTCTCATTCGATTATTTCTGGGGATATGTGTTCAATGAATTTTTCTATCGTGTACTCTCATTCTTGGGGATGTTCTTACTTCTCAAAATGTTCATTTTTAAAAAGAATTTTCCAGATTATATTCCTGTTCTTTTTTCGTTTGCCTGGATTTCTTTACCATTCTGGTCACAGGGAAATCTTTCAATAGCCGGCATTCCCCTTCTTATTTTGGGTTTTATCAATATCTATCAAAATCGTCATAGTGCACTTTCATACCTTATAATCGTTGTCTACTCAATTTATTCAAATTTCTTCTTTGCCGGGATCTACATTTTCATCCTACTCATAATTCTCAACATATATTTTCTGATGAAGCGTAAATTGAATCTCCATTTTTTTCTCGCTTCCGTTCTCTTCTTCCTCCTAGCTGTGATAACTCATTTCCCCGTTTTTTATAATCTAATGATATTGAAAATCCCAACAAATCGAGCTGTACAGGTTTTGGAAAAATATAATTTTGTAGATTCTTTGAAAAATATGTTCTTTTTATTTTTCAATTCAGCAAAGCTCTCTCATTCATATCATTCATATCTCATTTTTCCAACTTGTCTTATTTTCTCATTTATTATATTGAAATTCGGGAAGAAACAAGATAAAAAGATAATTCTCGGATTATGGGGCTTACAATTTGTATTACTCATCATATATGGAATATATTTTTTCCGACCATTCTCTTTATTTTATGATACACTAAATATCGGATTCAATTTCAGCAGAATTTATGTTCTCAAAACCCCGATTTGGTATATTCTCTGGGCATTGTGTTTGAGAGGTGTTTATGATATCTATAAAAAAAAGAGAATCGCACTGGGAATTATCACGATCCTGCTCCTCGCACAAATAATCATAAATTTTTCATACTCAACATTAAAAACTTACCGGGGATATCCAACATTCAAAGAATTTATGTCTGAACAACAATTTAACGAAATCGAACTTCAACTGGATGAATGTAACGCAGATTATAGAATCGGATGTATTGGTTTTTTCCCTGCAGTTGCAAATTATAATGGATTTAAAACGGTTGGTTCTTTCAGTGCATACTATCCAATTGAATTTAAGGAGAAATTTTATAGGATAGTCAAAGATGAACTTGGATCGTCCAAAATGCTCTCAGACTATTTCATACATCACGGTTCGGCATTATTTTTATTTGATGATGCGATAGGTAAGAATTACTATGATCAGGATTTCATTAAAAAGAATATTCCTGAAATCTCTTGTGAGTTAAATCTATCAGAATTAAGAAATTTTAATGTAAAATATCTTTTTTCAACTTCCAAAATATCGAATGCAGATCACATCGGCTTAGAACCGATATACATCAGTGATAACCTAGAGTATTATTACCAATTATATATTTATGAACTGTGATTTATTATTATTTCTTATACTTCGGTTCCCATTCAAGTTCGGGTTTATCGTAATTAAGATTCCAGATATATTTTTCCACCTTGTCGCGTAGAGACGCATCGATCTCCTTTTTAACTGGGTAGATATCTGCATTCAAAATATGCTTTAAAAGCACAATCGCTGTAGTTATTGTATTTTTATAACCCTGTGCAGAGACGTTCTTTGCATTATCTCCCGGTGTGTGTATATGGAATGATGCCTTACCACCGAAACGCGCAATGTTCACAGAGGGAATTTCATATACGGAAAAGGGCATATTGTCACTGCTGTAGATATCGAGTTTTGCTTCATAGAGGACACCTACTTCTTTCATGAGACCATCGCAATAACCAAGAAGCTCATTTGTGCCGACGACCATCATGCCGTCAGAACCAATCGGATCGCCAGACACGTCGAGATTAAGAACGAGTCCAACTCTGTCCTTAATCTCATCCAGATGAGTTTTCACATAATGCTGGCTGCCAAGCAGTCCCAGCTCTTCACCCGAGAAAAATATTATGCGTAGATCACGCGCAGGTCGATGTTTGGAGAAATACTCAATAGCTTTTATGAGTGAAATAGTTCCGCCTGCATTATCGGAGGCGCCGGGACTTCTTGATACTGTATCGTAATGTCCGACTGCAAGAGTGAGATTCTCATCTTTTTTATCTTTTGCAGGAATATCAACTATAATATTATGTGCTTTCTTTTTTTGGACTTTCTGAGAAATTGAGAGTGAAACAGGTGTGCCCGATTTTTTTGCGAGTTTCATGCCATCATCATAGGACACCGTAACCATAGGCACATATCCTTCTTTGTGAAGCTTTTGCCGGTGTGATAAGCTGAGTGCTTCCCTTTCCGGTCTGCCGATCACAATGTATGCTTTGATACCGCTCTTTTTCAGATCGGGACTTAGTCTTCTTGTATACCCCATCGAGAGAACGATCTTATCTTTGAAGGCATTTTTATTAAATGCTATCACATCCTTATTCTCGAGGAAAACCAATTCTCCCTCAAGTTCTGCGCTTTCATTGAGTCCGAAAGGAACAGCTTCAAAAGTTTTTGTATCAGTTTTGATTGTAGCAGTTCCGGGTTCAAATGAGATGAGATCAAAGGATTCAGTTTTTGGTTCAAAACCAAGTTCATTACAATAGGATGAGATTATTTCCCTTGCCTTTTTCTCACCTTCGCTGCCTGCAAGCCGTACAAAATCCAGATCTTTGATTATTTTAAAATGATTTATCATGAAGTCTCCTATACAGATGTTTTCCTTGTTTTCATCTGGATAGAATTTCTTTTACGCCGAATTGTGTCAAAATTTATGTATGATTATGTTTTTGGTAAATAAAGGATTCAATCCCTACTCATAATGAAGGGCATCGATTGGATTGAGCTCCGAAGCTTTTTTGGCAGGATAGTATCCAAAGAATATACCGACTGCTCCGGAGAAAATAAAAGCAATAAATGCAATTGCGGGATTTATCATAGGAGTTAATGAAGTGAGCTTAGCAAGTACCATTGTGATGATCATCGCAAAAAGAATGCCGAGTATTCCTCCGATCAAACTGAGCGTTATTGCTTCTGCCAGAAATTGCAAGAGCACATCATTTGTCCGTGCGCCCACAGAAATGCGGATGCCGATCTCTCTCGTCCTTTCTGTGACAGAAACAAGCATGATGTTCATAATCCCGATACCGCCGACTATAAGCGAAACACCGGCAATTGCACCTAGAAGAAGGGTCAAAGTCGAAGCTGTCGAAGTCGCAA
>CAYUTH010000241.1:0-2184 GCA_964447485.1 uncultured Candidatus Cloacimonadota bacterium
ATGAGTGAATGTATAAGCTTTGCTCATATCTTTTTTTCTTAGAATTGTTTTTTCGTTATCGCGTGCAATGATCTCTTTGCCGTCGGGGTTGAATACTGGTTTGTCTTCCTCAAAGGTGAAGCACGTGTCGCCCACAGCAAAGTGCGGACCCATTTTTTCAATAATGAGGACTGGAAGCAGGCGAAGGATATTGAATTTTTGTGCAACAATATATGCCAGTGTGTTTGTGCCGATCGCAAATTCACCCATAGGAAGTGTTTTATGAGGAAATAAAATATTTTCTTCTATATATTTCCTGTTCTCTTCATTATTCTCGAAATTTTTACAGGAATAATCTTCCACAAAACCATCCTTGAATATGAGTTTCAGATCTTTATATCTCAACCCGCCTAAATAGGTTTCCTCAATATGCAGGATGCCATTAGTGCCTGTGAGTTGAGGGGAGGTAAACACCTCGCCAAGAGGAATATTCACATCGGCAGTACAGTTTACGAAATTGGTTTGTTTCTTTGGGTCGGCTATTTCTGAAAGTCGCACCTTCAAGTCAGTTTGATTGCTTCCTTTACCCTTTATGTGAGCGTACTCAGCAGTATCGAGCGCATCGATGATCTTCTGTTGGATCGGTTCATATACCTCATTCTTCAGCATATTGATCGCATACGTGGCATCAAATATTTCTTCAAACTTATCGCCAATATCTGGAGTGGGGAACGAAATAATACTGAAGCTCGTTTCCTCGCGGGGGGTGTAGGTAAAGGTGATTTGACTCGAGATCTGCTGTATTTGCTGTGCCAATTTTTGCTGATCTTTATCGAGTTTCAGACATTCTTTTTTTACCTTTGGGCTGAAGGGTTCTTCTCCGAAAGTCTCAAAATATATCAAACCGGAGTATTTATCAGTATACTCTTTGCACAGCTCATACGCTTTAGGAAGATTTTCTTTTATTTTTTCGACAAGCGCTTCGTCGATGTAAAGTGCGCCATCAAACCTGTGATCGTAGTGATATTGTTTGTTGGTGGTAGCTCCGGTCACTCTTCTCACGATTACTTTCAGTCCTTTGGTTTGAAGAGCGTTTAATAGATATTTGATAATTCTTTCAAATCCCGCAGGATATATCAACATCACTGTAGATTTCTTGGACATGTCTTTATCAGAGTTCGCAAAACCGAGTTCGTACGCATCAGCCATGAACACGGCAAGCTCTTTCACTTTTCCCTCTGAGAATGTTTGCATATGCCGTGCGACACGAATGACATTATCGTTGATATAGCAACCAAGCATGAAAAGATATCTCTCATCAGAAAGGTTTTCATCATTAATGATGTTAATAAAGTATTCAAAGTCCGGATCATAGGTTTCCATCAGACGGATCTGTTGATCTTTCACTCTGTATTGAGTATCAATCCTGGTCATGACATTTCTGAGTTCTTCATAGTTGGGTAATTTATCTTCAATGAGATGAAACGCTTCAATAAACAGGTCGTTCCATTCTGCCATCTCAAAACGCTTATGAAGGAATGCATAATGGATAAATTTTCTTGTTTGAGTAAAGAAGAATGAAAAAAGCTGTCCGAAGTTGTCTCCAAGCTTTTGTACTGCATAGGTTGGATTGACCCAGCTTGTATCATAATTTTCGGGGAGCACACCAGCAAAAAATGATGTATTCTCCTCCATAAGTTCAAGGGTTGAGTGTGAAGAGAAGTGTTCGGATTGATCACGTTTTTCAAAGTCACACATTTTTAATATGAACACGCCAAGATCAAAGAAAAATTCGATGAATTCATTTTTGTCAGGATACGCTTCGAAATTTTGAGTTTGGGTTACAATTTTTTTGATAGATTCTATTGATTTCTCATACTTCTCCTGCGAGTTTTGATTCTCTTCTGTATAGAGATTTTTAATAGTCATAATATTCCTTATATTTTTGTTAATTTACTAATTTCATTTTCTATTTCTGAAATGATTTCTGGATTTTTTATTATTTTTTTTGAACCATCTTTACCGGAGAAAATATAGAAGACTTTTCCGCCAAAATTTTGGGTGAACTTTTCATGTGTTTTTCTTTGAAGCTCTTTTTCTTTAAAAATTTGGGATAATTGGATTCCTTCACTCATAGGTTTAATTTGAAGACCTATATATTTATCTGTAATTTTGATAAAAAAGTCAACATTGTACAACCTGTCC
>CAYUTH010000241.1:2258-3408 GCA_964447485.1 uncultured Candidatus Cloacimonadota bacterium
ATCGAATGTGCGATCGATTACCATATTTATCATGTAATCAATGCAATCGGACTCAGTAATTTCTTCGACTTCAGCCTGGATGACCTCAGTGATTTTTATATACAATTTTCTTCCAAGTTTCTCTATGTGTTCTTTTGACTTCACCTTTAAAAAATAATATTCACGCCATTCATCAACTGTTTTTGGCGCACAATTTCTTATACTTTCGGAAGTAGGACCAACATTACGTTTAAAATTCAGTTGAAAACGATTCATTGCGATGTTTAAGATCCATTCTTTTGCCATTTTCTATCTCCCTGAAGAATACGAACATAGTCTAGGTAAAATGTTGTTTTTGCTTCTCCAATTTTTTTCAATATATTCTAAGAATGTATTATTTGAAGAAATAATGTAATAGACACGGAAACTGAAATTTTTGTGCTTGTCTTCTGTAATATTTATGCCATTACGGAAATAAATATTGCTAACATTACATGTTTTGATAAAATCCTTTTCTGTCTCAGAAAGATAAATCTTTTGAAGTTGCTCATTTGTTTTTATAGGAGAAAATATTTGAACTATATCACCTTTTTTCGTTCCCCTTTTTTTGTTTCCCCGCAAAAGAGTTTTATTCTCTATAATATATGGAACTTTTCCTTTTTCGGCAATAGCCTTTTTTCGGTGAGACCGTTCTTCATTTTCTTGTATTAATATATCCATGCTTATGCCCGACCAGCCAGCATCTGAAGATCCAAATAAATGGTGTTCAATTCTTTTTCTTACATTATCCTTTGCAATACCGTTGTAAATAATTTCACCATCATCAAAGCGTTTTGGTATTTCATGTTTGTGTAGTTGATGCAAAACAGGTTCATTGGTCCAAATCCAATAACATCCCCCCTTATTTTCTATTGAATTTAAATCTGATTGAACTTTTATATTCATAAAATCAACATTTTCTAACTTTTCACTAGGGATTTCGACTTTTTCCAATGCTTTTAAAAAGATCTTTTCTTGCTCTATCCAGAAATTATTCATAATAATCCATCAAATTTAAGAATTTGTTCAAATGTTTGAAAATTTTAGATTCATCAACTTTTACTAATTTATTCTTAACTAAATGTGCATTAACAAATGTTTTATTTTTTAAATAAAGATAGACCAAGAGATT
>CAYUTH010000242.1:0-3405 GCA_964447485.1 uncultured Candidatus Cloacimonadota bacterium
CATACGGATTCCTGTCAGTATCGGGATTTTCCGTTCGTATCTTGGAAACCGGAATGGTGAGAATCTCTGCAGCAATTTGAGCCATGACCGTAAGAAATCCCTGTCCCATATCCATGCCGGAAACAAGGATATTTATGCTGCCGTCCTCGCTGAATTTTATAAACGCAGCTGAAGATGCATTTGGTGGCATTGCAGGTGCTTTCCAAATCAGGGAGAAACCCTTTCCAATCGTTTTGTGAGGATCGTCGGATTCTACTTTCTTCCCCCATTCGATCTCATTTGCAACTGCATCGATTGCCTGATGTAAGCCGCTGGGATTCATTGGAACGCCGTATGCAAGAATGTCCCCTTCTCTAATAGCATTTTTTCTCCTGAGTGCAACCGGATCGAGTTTAAGATGCGCTGCAATTCTGTCCACATGGGATTCCAGTCCGAACATGAACTCTGAATAACCAAATCCACGGTACGCACCACATGGAGGAAGGTTCGTGTACAGGCACACCGAATCAATAAAAATATTCGGGAAGCGATATGGTCCGGTTGCTGAGAGTCCAATTGCATTTACGACATTTGCGCCATATTCTGCTGATGCTCCTGCATCCCAATATAATCGGTGATCGATCGCAGTGAAAATGCCATCTTTTTTCACACCTATTTTCAGTTTTGCAATGACTCCAAGCCGTTGAGAAGTGTTATAAAATTCTCTTTCTCGCGACCATATGACCTGCACTGGATTTCCCCGCAGTTTTGTTGCCATGGCAGCTGCAAGGATCTCCATTGACACACCTGCTTTTCCGCCAAATCCCCCACCGATGGGAGGTGCGATCACTCGAACATCCTTATGAGTGAAACCAAATGGAGCGAGTGCTTCCACAAACAGATTCCTCTGCGTATGAGGTGATTGTGACGATGCCCAAACTGTCAACCTGCCAGACAGGTCACACAATCCTACAGCTGCATGAGTCTCTATGGGACAATGTGCATATCTGGGGACGCGATACGTATCTTCGAGAATATAATCTGCTTCTGCAAAGCCCTTGTTTACGTCTCCACGCCTTGTCTTGCGCCAGTGAGCAATATTTGTTTTTGCCTGCGGAAAAAACCATGGAACATGTATGTAATCCCCGAGATCCGGATGGATAAGGACTGCATCATTTTTGAGGGATTCCATCTGGTCAAGTAATGCTGGTAATGGCTCGTATTCTACCTTTACCAGTTTTGCTGCTCGTTCCGCAATTCTCCTATCGCGGGAAACCACTGCTGCGATTTGCTCTCCTACAAAGCGCACACGATCCATCGCAAAAATATATCTGTCCTTCATGTAGAGCCCGAATTTATAGGGAAAATCTTTGCCAGTGAATACCGCGATCACTCCTGGATATTTTTTAGCTTCAGAAGTATCTATTTTCTTGATGAGTGCATGAGCTTCTGTGCTCTCCACAAGTGCAGCATAGAGCATATTCGATCCATATTCGAGATCATCAGTAAACAGAGTTGCACCACTCACTTTTTCTCTTCCGTCGATCCTGACAACCGACTTTCCAACATATTTCAACTTATCCATATAAAAACTCCTTTTGTTTCACGCGGAGTGCGCTGAGAATATCGCAGAGCTCGCTGAGAAATCTGATAAAAATTTTCTCTAATAAGAATATAAATTATTGCACTGTTTTTCATCTAAAACTCTATCTCATTTAATCTGCTCAGTTATAAAGCATTTTCCTCTGCGTTCTCCGCGCTTCTTTGCGTCCTCTGCGTGAAATCTTCATAAATTATTTGCAATTCTATGTATTCCATTTTTCAATATTTTTTCATTGAAATTTATCAATAATCCTAATTTTATACCTGACAATCTTAGATATGTGAGAGTTTGTGCATAATGAATTGGTAAAAGGTTTTTAATTGATTTTAATTCGATAAGTACGTTATTATTTATTAATAAATCAATTCTGAAACCGACTTCCATCTTAACTTCTTTGTATATTACAGGCACAGCTACTTGCTGTTTCACATCTAAACCTATTTCTCTCAAATCATAGGCAAGTGTGCTTTCATATACTGATTCTAACAGACCGGGACCGAGAGTTTTATGAAGATTTATACTGACACCTATAACCTTTGTGGCTATATCATTTTCGGTCATCTATCCTCCCTTCGTTCTTGTTTTCTCGCAAAGGACGCTGAGAATCAATATAAAAAAACTCTTCTTTAATATGGTAATTGCATTCATTTTTTATATTCATCTAAATCCAATCTTCAATTGTAAGTTCATTTCTAATATATTCCTCTGCGTTCTCCACGCATTCTTTGCGATCTCTGCGTGAACTTATTCTTTCGTTGCATTTTCAACAGCTTCAAGGATCGGCAAATATCCTGTACATCGGCACAAGTTCCCTGAAAGTGCTTCTTTGATATCTTCTCTGCTTGGATTTTGATTTGCATCGAGGAGTTCTGTCGCAGAAATGATCATACCAGGGGCACAGAATCCGCACTGAAATGCATTATTATCAATCATTGCTTCCTGGACTTTGCTTAGTCCATCTTTTGAAATCCCTTCAACTGAGACCACTTCCTGTCCATCAACCTCGACAGCGAGTATCAAGCAACTGCGCACACTTTTTCCGTTTAAAAGTACATTACATGCACCGCAATCACCCCTGTCACATCCGCACTTGGGACTTTTCACACCCAGTTTTTCACGAAGCACTTCAAGGAGCGTTTCATGGGGTGCGACATCTACAACTCTTTCTTCGTGATTAAGTATAAACTGAATTTTAGACATCTCCACCTCCCTGCAACTGAGCAATTACTTTCTTCAATCCCCTTTCTAACATTACGCACATCATATGCGTTCGATATTCTTCAGTTGCCCTGATATCTGAGATTGGAGATATTTCTTTCCTTAGTAGCTGCTTAGCTTCATCGACAATATCATCAGAGATTTTCTTTCCGTTAAGAAATTTCTCCAAACTATAAGCTCTCTTCGGAACTGGTCCTACTGCACAGAATGCAAGCTTGTAATGAAGGTCTTCAAATGCCAGAATACTTACTCCTGCTTGTGCCAGATCCTCACCGGAATATCTTCCGAGTTTTTCATAACATCCTGTATGTTTTTTTTGTGAAAGTTGAATTGCAATGCCAGTCACAAGTTCATCAGATCGCAAAACTGTCTTTTTCGGACCTGCAAACCATTCCCGAATTGGGATGATTCTCTTTCCGGATACACTTCGTGTAATAACATCTGCATCATATACAAGCAGGATCGGAGCTGAATCTGCAGAAGGAACCGCAGAGCAGATGTTTCCAGCTATTGTCGCTCTATTGCGAACAGTAACAGAAGCAACTGTCATGGACATCTCCTTTATCAAAGGGAAATATTTTTGTATGATCTCCGATTCGATCAAT
>CAYUTH010000243.1:0-3401 GCA_964447485.1 uncultured Candidatus Cloacimonadota bacterium
TATACATCTTGCCGGTATAAATTATCTAATTGAATCAAAAAAAGAACTAAATAAGCATTAGATACAAGTCACTACACTTGACGCCTATAGCCGGCGATTTTTTGAAAGTTAGGTGATTTTTCAGACGTTTTATTAATATCTGCGATAGTTCACCGGCGCAGGTGAGTTTTTTCGTTAGAGGAACAGTCTCTAATAATTAATTTGGAGGTCAAAATGAGAACTTTTAACAAGTTATTTGTGTTTTTCTTGACAATAACCATTTTTCTGATGTTTGAATGCCTGTTTGCAGAAAATCAAAACGATCCATTAGAACCAATTGAAATGGCATCTCCAACAGGCTATGCTTATCTCGAAGGTGAAACAGACCACAGCGGAATAAAAGCGAAATTCATTGCTCAATCACCAACTGCCAATACAGACTCAACATATACAATTGCTAATGGTAGTTATTCTATTGGATTAAGTGATGGTGTTTACGAAATAAGATTCAGCAAAGATGGATTTCTTTCCTACACGTATCCGGAAACTCCTACTTTATCCGGGACTGAAACCTTGGATGATGTAACATTACAGGCTGGTGTTGTTATCAGTGGTAATGTATTCGGCACATGGGAAAGAGGCAGTTCTTTTTTTGTTGATGGAGATATTGAAGTTGCTTCAGGTGATACATTAATTATTGAACCGAGTGTTACAGTTAAATTTGCAGGGAATTATGCTTTTAATGTAAAGGGATTATTATTAGCACAGGGAGAAATTGAAGATTCAATAAAATTCACATCAAACCAAGAAAATCCTTCGCCTGGAGATTGGGTTGGAATTAAATATTTTAATGAATCTAATGATAATTCAACTTTATCTTATTGTATAATAGAATACGGAGGAAATTATTCTCATATTAATGGAAAATCTTCTATAATATTAGATAATTCAAATATTGAAATAAATAATTGTTCGATTAGATTTTCATCTCAGAACGGTATTTTTTGTAGCGGCAGTAATTCTTCTATAATAAACAATAATATTTGTCATAACGCTAATATTGGTATTTATAGTAGATATTCTGATAATACCTATATATTGAACAATAAGATATATAGCAATTATAACGGTATATCTGTTGAACATGAAGATGATGTTATAAAAAATAATTGTATATTTAATAATAGCCATTATGGAATAAATTGTAATTTTAGTGCATCTAAAATCGAATATAATTATCTTTATAACAATGACCAAGCAATATTTTGTGCAGATCACAATTGCAAAATAAATAATAATATTTTCTACGATAACAATTGTAGTATATATTGCTATTATAGCTCTTCCTCTATTTATAACAATGTTTTTCGGAATAATTCCAAAGCAATTAATTTTAGTTACCCTTCATCATCACCGATAGTTGTAATGAATATTATCACAAATAACAGTACTGGGATTCGGAACTATGGAGAATCTGCAACAATAGAAATTTCATATAATTTAGTATGGAATAACAATCAGAATTTTACAAATAATTTAAATATAGGAATTGGTCAACTTATTACAATAAATGCTAATGGAGATTCAGTTGATACTTACTCTAATTTATATCAAGATCCCCTATTTGCCTCTACAGATGAGTCAAATGAAAAATTTCTTCATCTTTTAGCAGAATCCCCTTGTATAGACGCATGTTTCCCTGACTCTCTTGATGCCGATAATACAATCAGGGATATAGGAGCATATTATTTTCATCAAGGCGATCCCGGAGTTCCGGCAGCCGATTTTACATCTAATGTGACAGAAGGCTCATTACCTCTTTATGTGCAATTTACCAATACAACGAGCGGAGCAGTTACAAGTTATGAATGGAATTTTGGGGATAATACCACATCAACACAAGCAAATCCAGTACACGCCTATATAATTGAAGGTGACTATTCAATTAGTTTAACTGTAACGGGTCCTGGTGGCGTCGATACAGAGGTCAAAACCGACTATATAACAGTAACAACACCGCACTATCCTCCGGAAGTATCGTTCTCTGGCACACCCACAACCGGTACGGCTCCATTGACAGTAAATTTCGCTTCTTCAGTTGTAAATGACCTTGATTCACTACGCTGGTATTTTGGCGATGGCGGTACATCCACAGCATCCAATCCAACATACATCTATCAAAGCGTTGGCATATATACCATAATACTCCATGCTTACGGACCTTATGGAACGGATACCGAGACAAAGACCAACTACATTAATGTAATTCCTCCCGATGCTGTTTCCGCAGATTTCTCAGCTCTTCCATTGACAGGCACAGCGCCGATGGGCGTTCAGTTTACGAATAATTCGGTCGGGACAATTGATTCTGTGAAATGGAATTTTGGCGATGGAAACAGTTCTACCGATATGAATCCTGCTCACGAATATCAATCGGCGGGCGTATATTCGGTTTCGTTGAATGTTTACGGTCCCGTTAATAATAATTCAAAAAGTAGAGAAAATTACATAACGGTTTATGACGCCCGACCTATTATCACGGATGTAAGCGACGTCCCAAATGATCAGGGCGGCAAAGTGTTCCTAAGATGGAATCCCGGCGGTTTTGACGGAGCGGTTGGAAGTTCTGTCAATCAATATTCTCTCTGGCAGGCTTACGGAAATGAATGGATCAGCATCAATAACACTCTGGCAACTCAATCTGGTTTATATTCCTACTTAGCATCAACCTTTGGTGATTCAACTTCTGCCGGCGTCAGCTGGTCAAAGTTTAAGATCATTGCTCATACAAGCGATCCGGCTACATTCTACACAAGTCCGGTTGACAGCGGCTATTCCATAGATAATATACCGCCGGAAGCGCCGGGGAAACTCTTAGCGTCAAAATCCGGGAATGACGTATCTTTGGAATGGGGCGTCAGCAATGAATCCAATTTTATGTATTACAAGGTATTCAGGAACTGGGATAAAATAGCAGAACAAACGTCCTCTCAGTATTTGGATGCCCCGGAAAATTTCAAAATGCCTTTATATTACCAGGTGTCTTCGATTGATGACGCCGGAAACGAAAGTCCTAAAACAAATGAAGTCCTGGTAAATGCCACTAATCTCAGCTGGTATGTAAATGTACGAGCCGACCTTGGCGGAGATATCAATGATAATGATAATTTTCTTGGCGTTGCTAATGACGCCACAAATGCTTTTGATGTAAACTATGATATTCTGGAACCGCCTTCTCCGCCTAATGGATATGTTGCGCTGTATTTTCCGCATACCGGGTGGAATCATGCGCTTGGCGATAACTTTACACAGGATGTAAAACCGGACATTGCTCTTAATGATACACTTCAGGTGTGGATTTTTGATGTTATATCCGATCAGGAAGGAACGGTTGATTTAACATTTAATCTTAGTGAAGGATT
>CAYUTH010000244.1:0-3381 GCA_964447485.1 uncultured Candidatus Cloacimonadota bacterium
ACACCATTCGAGAACAAGCTAACGGACTGAATGTGAACACATTTTTTGAAAAACCGGTTAAAATGAAAGCACTAAATCAAGCAGTAGTAAAATTTTTACACTGATTATGACAAAAATAAATAATTTGACAAAAAAAATAAAAATAAAAGAAAATTTTTCCCAATCAAGTTATTGTTATTTATATAAAGGTGGGACTATGTGTTTATTATATAGAAAAGAAAAGAGAAAAATATGTTTGACATTATAAGTAACATGAAGCTTAAACAAGAATTTATAGAATGGATCAGATATGAAATTTAAAAAAATTGAAGAACTTGAATTTCAGGATTACCGTTTTAAGAATTTTCTGCAGAGTATTAGAAAAGGCGTTTTATTCGGTTTATTTTTATATATTCTTTTTGGGTTTTGTGATAATTTAAACTTTCCTGATTCTAAACAATTAGTTTTTTTGATTCGATATGTTTTTATATTTCCTTTTTTTATTTTAATATACATTTCAACATATTTAAAATTTTTCAGAAAAATAGTGAACTTCGTCTTGGCTCTTGCAGTAATCATTCCCAGTTTTGGCATCATATCAATGATGATGATTTCACATTCAAGTGAAATTGGCTATTATTTATATTATGCTGCGATTATGATAAATATTTTACTGGCATGTACATTTTTCAAATTGAAATTATTGAATTTTATTATTTCAAGCCTGATTATTCTTTATACATATGAATTTGTGGCGATTTATTTTCAGAATTTCTTAGAAGGAGGTATTAGAGGAAAATATTTCCCCTTTTTATTAACAAATATTCTTTTCATGTTTTCTATAATGATCATTGGTTCTGTAATTACTTACATGTTTGATTTAAATTTGAGAAAAGAATTTATACAAAAAAAAGCTATGAAAGAAGAAGGGGAAAAACTCACAGGAAGTGAAGAAAAATATAGAACTCTGGTAGAAAACATGGAAGAGGGAATCGGCGAAGTAGATGAAAATGAAGCATTTGTTTATGTGAATAATGCAACGGCAGATATTTTCGGATATTCAAAAGAAGAAATGATAGGGAAAAATCTGAAAGAATTTACGAAACCTGAAATGTTTCAGAAAATCCTTAAAGAAACTTCATTAAGAAAAAAAGGAATATCAGCTCAGTATGAGCTTGCAATTCTGACAAAAAATGGAGAACAGAAAATTGTTACAGTAATACCAACTCCGATCATTACTGAAAATGGAGAATATAAAGGATGTTTTGGAATAGTTCATAACATCACCGAACACAGGCATGCCGAAAGAGCATTGCATTTCAGCCAGGAAACTTTCCACAATATAGTAGATAATAATCCATCAGGAATCGTTATTATAGACGATGAAGGAATTGTGCGGTTTGTCAATCCTTCTGCTGAAGAATTTTTTAACCGCAAAGCAGAGGACCTCATTGATACTTTATTTGGTTTTCCTTTGGTCGCCGGTGGATCAACTGAGATTGATATCATCCGTAAAGGTGGAACTATAGGTGCAGGAGAGATGAGTACAGCAGAATCAGAATGGAACAGCAAGCCTGCTCAGATCATAATGATCAATGATATCACTGAACGCAAGCTTGCTGCGAAGAGTCTTACGCAGAAAACAAAATTTATTAATAACATCATCAACTCTATGATCGAAAGCCTTGTTGTTACTAATTGGGATGGAAATATTACAAGGGTAAACACATCCACTTGTGATCTTTTTGGTTATAATGAAGAAGACCTTATTGGGAAACCGATAAGTACACTTGTTGCGGAGGATGAAGAAGAAGGATTTAATGCATTAATGATGAATGAGATTATTGAGAAAGGATTTATTCGCGATAAAGAGATGACCTTTATATCAAGAAATAATCGTACTATTAATTTGCTTTTTTCAGGTTCGAATATTCGCAATGAGATTGATGAGACTTTGGGTATAGTCTGGTTAGCTGAAGACATTACCGACCGCAAGCAAGCGGGAGATGAATTAAAAGCTTCCAATCAGCAACTATTAGACCAGACACAAGAACTTTCTCGTATGGCAACTGTGGTAAAGGATTCAAATGATGCTATACTAATTCACGATTTGGAAGGTAATATTACTGCCTGGAATGCCGGAGCAACAAAAACATACGGCTACAGCGAACAAGAAGCTTTCAAAATGAATGTGTCGGATTTGGTGCCTGAAGAATATAAAGCCGAAGCATTAAATTTTATAATTCAATTAAAAAAAGGTGAGCTTGTAGAATCACTGGAAACAAAACGAGAAACAAAAGACGGCAAAATATTAGATGTATGGATGGTTGTTACAAAACTTGTTGATGAAAATGGTAAATTAATTGGAGCAGCTACCACCGAGCGGGACATCACCGAGCGCAAACAGGCGGAGGAGAGAATTAGTCATCTCAACATCATTCTTCGTTCTGTTCGAGATGTAAATCAATTAATAACGAAAGAAAATAACAGAGATGTGATGTTACAAGAATCTTGCAAGATACTTACGAGAGACAAAGGATATTCTAATGTCTGGCTCGTTCTTCTCGATGAAGACCATAAAGTTGATTTTGCAACAACATCCGGGGTTGAAGGGAATTTCCAACTTTTAATAAATGATCTAAAAAAAGGTAACCTTCCTTACTGCGTCAAAAAAGCTTTAAAACAACAGGAAGTATTATTGGTAGATAATACTGAATTCGCATGTGCAGATTGCCCCATTTCCGGTCAATATGAAGGGAATAGTGCATTAGCTGTCCGTTTGGAGTGCAATAAAAAAGTTTATGGTTTGTTGTGTGCCAGAACAGAAAAAGAATACCTCGCTGATGACGAAATGTTGAATTTATTCAGAGAGATTACAGGTGATATTGCTTTTGCCTTATATCGTCTGGAATTGGAAGCAGCACACAAACAGGCAGAAAAGGATTTACAGGAAAGCGAAGAAAAGTATCATCAATTATTCACAAATATAGGCGAAGGTGTTGCAACTGTTGACCTTAAAGATAATTTTGTATATTGTAATCCTGCTGCAGAGATGATTTTTGGTGTTCCTGCCGGAAAACTTGTCGGTAAAAATTTAAATAATTTTTTGAGTCCGCAAATGTCCGAGATAATAAAAAGCCAGACAGATAAAAGAAAAGTAGGAGAAAAAAGTACTTACGAACTTGAGATTATCACACCTACTGGCAAAGAACGACAACTTTTAATTACTGTTACTCCTCAATTTGATAAGGAAAGAAATGTAATAGGAGCTTTTGGAAATTTTCGCGACATCACCGAACATAAGCAGGCAGAGGATCAGATCAGGAGAGATCTAAAAGAGAAGGAGCTATTGTTAGCAGAGGTACATCACAGGGTAAAGAACAATTTGCAGGTAATATCAGG
>CAYUTH010000245.1:0-3370 GCA_964447485.1 uncultured Candidatus Cloacimonadota bacterium
GCCTATATGCCCGGCGATGACTTCGCATTTGACTCTGAGAAGGAAAAATATCTCTCGTTTTTCATCAGAAAGTCCTTCATAATTGCCCTGACCTTTGCTTATGACTATGTCTGCTTCATGGAATAATTCATTGAATTCTTCGCTGCATTTTGTGAGTATTGTACCCGGCACTGCTGAACCTGAAGACACGATTTCAGCAACCTGGTCAATACCCGCTCTGATTGCATCTTTCTCAACGACATCATTAATGACTGGAGCGCCACGGACACTAAAGAATACTTTTCTATCTGCAAGCTGCTCTATGAGCAAACGATCAAACACAGATTCACCGGCATTATCTCCAATATAGAGAATTGTGTCTGATTTTTCTAGCCGCTTTTTGAATAATTCATAATCATTAATAGTGAGTTCCTTGTGGATAATTGAGTCAATTTCAACAGGAATATCCACAGTGTTGTGAATTGCAAAATCAATAACATTTCCTGCAATTGCCAGTTTGATCGCAGTGAATAGGGGATCGCTACTGCTTGCAACGAGCTCCTCACAGAATGGGATAAGTTCGAGTGCATCATCAGTACTTTGATTTTTCAAATCTTCGTAAGGATCTTCCACACCTGAAATTTCACGTATTTTTCCATATATGAATTCGCCAATTTCAGCAGAGGTCATCTCAAATGATATCTTAGGGAAGAGCATGCCGACTTCATCGATAAGGTTTTTTATTACTTTTGGATCATCAGTAAAGAGCCGTGCTGCGCGAAGCGCTTGCTGAACGTAGCAGGGAAAGCATTCAAAATAGGTTTTCATTAAGGACCTTTCTCAAGTTATGGCTTGTCAGGGAGTGGTCCCAGACAGCTCGAAATTTACAATTTATTTTCAATTGTACCATCGGGGAGCATATTATCGGGATGATATTGCCCGGTTTCTTCCATTTCATAGCGCACACATTTTGACCAGTCACCTTTACAGTAATTCAATATCCATTTCTCATCCAGTTTCCCCGATTCAAAGTAATATTTCATAGGGCACACCTGGTACCATTTGCATTCATGAACTTGAGGATGTTTATTCATTAACTCATAAATTCTTTCAGTTTATAAAAGCTGCTCTGAATTTCATAACAACTATAACTCGCCTTTTTTATATGCTTTATAAGCTTCTTTGGCTGTTATTGCCCCTGCACCTGTGATGATCTTTATGCCGGATTGATTCAGCACTGTTGCAGCATTTCCACCGGGTCCGTTTCCAGTGATCAGCACATCGGGCTTTTGTTCGAAAAGTTTCTGCGCAGTTCGAGGTCCTGCACCGTGCGCTACTTCATTGATATCAGTGTTGTCAACTGATGTTAGTTCATCTTTTTCTTCATCATAAATAAGAAAATAATCTGTTCGTCCGAATCGGGCATCCATAGGGGAGTCCCATCCGGTTCCTTTAGTAGTAAATGCAATTTTCATTTTATCTCCATTTCTTTTTTTATTTATAGCTCACGGATTTTTTTTACTGATTATGCTTATCCGTTTTTAATAAATTTATCCATATTAATTTTTCAGTTATATCAGTGATGATCAGTGAGTAACAATATCTTCTTCCAACTATCTCTTAAAATATTCTTCAGTTCACCATCATCAAATTCAATGATTGTTTTACCTTGTGTCATTGCCTCAGTGAAGGTTTCATCATAGGGTAGTTTTGATATAATGTCTATCTTGTTTGTTTCACAAAAATCAACAATTTTCTCAGATATTTCTTCGTTCACATCATATTTATTGATAATGCACCCGGATGGCAGTTTAAAATTCTGGATGAGTTCAAAAACTCTCTGCATATCATGAAATCCGGAGAGTGTGGGTTCTGTAACGAGTATTACATAATCAGCACCGGACAGGGAAGATACAACAGGACAGCCGATGCCCGGAGAGCCATCAACAAGAATGTAATCCTTGCCTGTTTCCTGGGCAATATTCTTTGCCTCTTTTTTGACTTTTGCAACCAATTTTCCTGAATTATCCGCACCAATACCCAATCTTGCATGAACCATATCTGTTTCACTTTTTATTCTAGAGATATACCATTTGCCTACATTTTGCTCTACCATTTGTATTGCTTTCACAGGACATATCTCAGCGCAATAAGCACACCCTTCACAATCAAGATTAATGATATTATATGAATCATCTATTTTTTGAACCGCATCAAATCTGCATATCTTCTGGCATTTCCCGCAATTCATACAAAGGTTTTGATCGATTTCTGCCTTGAATCCGGAATAAAAATCTTCTGATCGTGCAAAATCCGGTTGAAGAAGAAGGTGCATATCTGCAGCATCGACATCACAATCCGAGATGACAGCATTCCTGCCAGCAAGCATTGCAAACGCAGCAGTGATAGAGGTTTTACCTGTCCCACCCTTACCTGAAATAATGACAATTTCCTTCATGAGAGCACCTCGCACACTTTAAGATTCTCTATGATAGTATTGAGTGCGGAACGTATCTCGGGGATTGCTTCTGAAATTAATTCCCCTTTCGCATATGCTTCTGCTGCTTTCTTCATGTTGGGGATTTTTCCAAGCAAGGGGATTCTTTCAATTTTGCAGTATTCAATCACATCGTTATTTCCTATCCCATAGCGGTTTATAACCACACCGAAATCCTTTTTCAATTCTCTCATAACTTCAATTGCGAGCGTGAGATCATGCAATCCGAAAGGAGTGGGCTCTGTTATTAAAATAATATAATCCGCATCCTTGGTCGCTTCGATCACAGGGCATGAAGTTCCCGGAGGTGCATCAAAAATTCGAAGGATATCAGAAGGAAAATTATTGTTTACAAAATCAATTGTCTCTTTGATCAATGGAACTGCCTGCTCCTCTCCAACATTAAGTTTTCCTTCAACAAAATGGAGATTCTTCATCTCATATTCCGTGATCTTTCCCACTTCATAGGATTTCATGGGAAGTGCATTTTGAGGACACAATTCAGAACACGCATAACAGCTATGGCAAAGTTGATTGAAGATGAGCACTTCCTCCCATAATTTTATGACTGCATTGAACTTGCATACTCGCTGGCAGTTGCCGCAGAGTACGCACTTTTCTTTATCCCATACAGGGATCATCCTAAAAACTTTTTTTTCCTGAATCTTTTTTCCTTTGATGAAAAAACCAGAGTTCGGCTCCTCGACATCGAGGTCTGCGAGAATGACCGGACATTTCTGAGAAAGTAAAAAAGCAAGATTCGTTGCAAGAGTTGTCTTTCCCGTACCACCCTTGCCGCTTGCGATTGCAATTTTCATGTCTAAACCCGATCTATTCTGAGCGTTCGAATATTTCGAAGTTGTTGCCAAATTTATCCTGAATGAAAACAAGTGG